>NZ_JBHVDD010000004.1:147098-202634 GCF_042802995.1 Streptomyces sp. NPDC057438 | reverse complement strand
GCCGGGGGCCCCCACCCCTCGATCCGTTCCGCGCGCTCAGAGCGCGTCGGGCCCCCGCTCGCCCGTCCGCACCCGTACGACCGTCTCCACCGGCAGCGCCCACACCTTGCCGTCGCCGATCTTCCCGGTCTGGGCGGCCTTCACGATCGCGTCGATCACGGCGTCCGAGTCGGCGTCCTCGACGACGATCTCGATCCGGACCTTGGGGACGAGGTCCACCTGGTACTCGGCGCCCCGGTACACCTCGGTGTGGCCCCGCTGCCGGCCGTAGCCGCTGGCCTCGCTGACGGTCAGACCGTGGACGCCCATCTCCTGCAGGGCGGTCTTGACCGCGTCGAGGCGGTACGGCTTGACGATCGCGGTGATGAGCTTCATCGAAATCCTCCGAGAACCCCGGCCTTCAGGTCGGGATGGGGTGCCTCCCGCTTGCGGGGGAGAATCGGACTCGTGGGGAGCCGGGCAGGTGCAGGGGGCAGGGCGATTACCGCCCGTCGTCGACGACCCGTCAGGAACTTACAATGTGGCGTGCTAGCTTGTGAACCATGGTCACGCATGTGAAGCGGGCGTTCAAGTACCGCTTCCATCCCGACGATGCGCAGGCGGCGGAGCTGTCGCGCACGTTCGGGTGCGTGCGCAAGGTCTACAACTTGGCTCTCGAAGCCCGGACCGTCGCGTGGTACCAACGCCGCGAGCGCGTCAACTACAACGCGACCTCGGCGATGCTCACCGCGTGGAAGAAGACCGAGGAACTGGCCTGCCTCGCCGAAGTGTCGTCGGTGCCGTTGCAGCAGTGCCTGAGGCATCCGCAGGGCGCGTTCACCCGCTTCCTCGAGGGTCGGGCGAGGTACCCGCGGTTCAAGTCGCGCAAGAAGTCCCGCCGTTCGGCGGAGTACACCAGCTCGGCCTTCCGGTACCGCGACGGTGCCCTGACCCTCGCCAGGATGCGCGAACCGCTCGCCATCGTGTGGTCGCGTCCCCTGCCCGAGGGCGCGGTCCCGTCCACGGTGACCGTGTCCCAGGACGCGGCGGGGCGCTGTTCGTCTCCCTGCTGTGCGAGGACACGATCCCCCCGGCCCCGGCCACCACGGCGGCTGTCGGTATCGACGCGGGGATCACCACTCTGTTGACCCTGTCCACCGGGGAGAAGGTCACCAACCCGAGGCATGAGCGCCGTGACCGGGCCCGGCTGGCCAAGGCGCGGCGGGAGCTCTCCCGCAAGGTCAAGGGCTCCGCCAACCGGGACAAGGCGCGTGTGAAGGCCGCCAAGGTGTACGCCCGGATCACCGACCGGCGCCGGGACCACCTGCACCAACTGACCACTCGTCTCGTCCGTGAGAACCAAACGGTCGTGATCGAGGACCTCACTGTCCGCAACATGGTCAGGAACCACAAGCTGACGCGTGCGATCTCGGACGCGGCCTGGCGCGAGCTGCGGGCGATGCTGGAGTACAAGTGCGCCTGGTACGGGCGCGAACTCGTCGTGATCGACCGCTGGTTCCCCAGCTCGAAACTGTGCGGGGCCTGCGGCACGGTCGCGGCGAGGATGCCGCTGGACGTCCGAGAGTGGACGTGCGGCTGCGGCACGGTGCAGGACCGCGACGTGAACGCGGCGAAGAACATTCTCGCGGTCGGGCTGGCCGTGTCTGCCTGTGGAGACGGTGTAAGACCTCAACGGGAGTCCTCCCGGACGGGGCGGTCGTCGGTGAAGCAGGAACCCCAGCGGGCGACCGCTGGACTCCCCCGCCTTTAGGCGGGGGAGGATGTCAAGCCTTGGCCTTCTGCGTTCGGGGGGGCGGGGGCTCGTCGAGCTCACCGTCGGTGCCGGGTGCGGCGGGGCTCCGTGGATCAGGGAGAATGGGCGCCATGAGCGTCCGTACCCAGTCATCCGAGCAGCCCGCCGAGGCCGCCCACCGCGCCGGCTTCGCCTGCTTCGTGGGCCGCCCCAACGCGGGCAAGTCCACCCTCACGAACGCTCTGGTCGGCCAGAAGGTGGCGATCACGGCGGACCAGCCGCAGACCACGCGGCACACCGTACGGGGCATCGTGCACCGGCCGGACGCCCAGCTGATCCTGGTCGACACCCCCGGCCTCCACAAGCCGCGCACGCTGCTGGGCCAGCGTCTCAACGACGTCGTCCGTACGACGTGGGCCGAGGTCGACGTGATCGGCTTCTGTCTGCCGGCGAACGAGAAGCTCGGCCCCGGTGACCGCTTCATCGCGAAGGAACTGGCGTCGATCAAGAAGACGCCGAAGATCGCGATCGTCACCAAGACCGACCTCGTCGAGAGCAAGCAGCTCGCCGAGCAGCTGATCGCCATCGATCAGCTCGGCAAGGAGCTGGGCTTCGAGTGGGCCGAGATCGTGCCCGTCTCGGCCGTCGCCGACAAGCAGGTGGACCTGCTGGCCGACCTGCTCGTCCCCCTCCTGCCGGAGGGACCCGCGCTCTACCCCGAGGGCGACCTCACCGACGAGCCCGAGCAGGTCATGATCGCCGAGCTGATCCGCGAGGCGGCCCTTGAGGGCGTCCGCGACGAGCTGCCGCACTCCATCGCGGTCGTCGTCGAGGAGATGCTGCCTCGCGAGGACCGCCCGGCCGACCGTCCCCTCCTCGACATCCACGCCTTCGTCTACATCGAGCGCCCCAGCCAGAAGGGCATCATCATCGGCCCCAAGGGCAAGCGCCTGAAGGAGGTCGGCATCAAGTCCCGCAAGCAGATCGAGGCGCTGCTCGGCACCCCGGTGTTCCTGGACCTCCATGTGAAGGTGGCCAAGGACTGGCAGAGGGACCCGCGGCAGCTGCGCAAGCTGGGCTTCTGACGGAGCGTGGCCTCGTAGGGGCGCCGGTGGCCACACCGGCGCCCCCTTTCTCTTCACTTCACTGTTCAAATTTGACTAGAGTGGAGGGATGGGTGAGAAGACGATTCCGATCCTTCCCTGCCGGACCCTCCAGCCCGTGCTGGACTTCTACGAGGCCCTCGGCTTCGAGGTGACCTTGCAACAGCGCAGTCCCAACCCGTACGCGGTGGTGGAACGAGGTGAAGTGGAGCTGCAGTTCTTCGGGCTGAAGTCGTTCGATCCCGCCCGGTCGTTCAGCACGTGCTATGTCGTGACGGACGACGTCGACGGCCTGTACACGGCCTTCAGATCCGGGCTCAAGGAGGCGTACGGGCGGATACCGGCCCGGGGGCTGCCCCGGCTCGGACCGCTGAAGGACATGTCGTACGGCATGCGACAGTTCCTGATGACCGACCCGGGCGGCAACTGCGTACGCGTCGGACAGCCGACGAGCACGGACCAGACCTACCGGCCCGCCCCGAAGGAGACCTTCGCGCGAGCCCTGCACCACGCGTCCCTGCTGGCGGACTCCCGGGACGACCCGGCGAGCGCGGCGCGGGTGATCGACCGGGTGCTGGCCCTCGACGAACGGCCGGCCGGACCCCTGCTGCTGCGGCTGCTCGTGCTGCGGGGCGACATCGCCGTCCGGCTCGGCGACGAGGAGACGGCGGCCGCCGCACTCGAACGGGCCGGGGCGGTGCCGCTCACCGCCGGGCAGCGCGACACCGTCCACGACGCGCTGCTGCGGCTGGAGGACCTGCGGGAACGGGGCCCGGCGTGAAAAGAGCCGCCGCCCCGGTTCTCCGGGGCGGCGGCGGGTGTCCTGTACGGGTCGGGAAGGGTCAGGCGGGGGTGTGGGCTAGCGCGTCCACCAGGCCGCCGAGGTGCTGCGCAGCGTGTTCGTGCCGCAGTGGATCTCGCCCATGCCCAGGTGGTACGTCTCCCAGTCGTCGAGGTACGACACCTTCATGCCGGCGCCGGTGTACGCGGCCGTCACCGCCTCGGTGAAGATGTCCTTGCCGCCGATGACCGGGCCCCACTGGCGCGGAGCGAGGTAGTGGGTGCGGCTGAGGACGATGCCGTTGACGGCGCCGGGGACGTAGGCGCTGGTCATGACGGAGGGCGCGGGGGCGGCCGGGGAGGCCGCCGCCGAGCTGTCGGGCGTCAGGGCGCCCCGGTCCGCCGTCGTGTCGTCGAGCCGGCGCTGCTGGCCGTAGTCCCGCGCGGCTTCCGGGAGTTCCGCCCCGGCGCCGAGGCGGGTCAGACGGGGCAGACGCATCTTCTCGTCGCCGCCGGACTGCGACTCGCCGACCATCTCCCGGCCCCGCGTGTACAGGGCCGGGACCCGGACGACCTCGGCGTCCGTGACGCCCGTCTCGCGCTGGAGCACCGCGAGGTTCTCCTCGATGCGGCGCGTGGCGAGGTTGTTGTCGGAGACCAGGTGCTTGGAACCGAGGGCCTCGGAGATGCTCTCCCAGGGGACGTCCGGCAGCGAGAACATCGACGTCGAGCCGTGGCCCGCCGCCTTCGCGTCACGCAGCAGCTTGAGTCCCGCCGCGGGGTCGGCGACCGCGATCTTCCAGCCGCGCGGGGTGTCGGCGGGCAGGAACTGCACGAACTCGTCGACGTGGCCGACGTGCAGCCAGGACGTGTCGAGGAACAGCGGGTCCTGCAGCCCCTGCGACTTCAGGAACGTCCGCATCACCTTCGCCGGCTTGGAGCCGGTGTCCGGGCGCTGGCCCATGATGATCCGGCCCGCCGGGTACGAGCGGTCGCCCTGCGCGTAGGGCGGAATGGTCTCCAGGTTGCCCATGGAGTTGAGCGTCCACTCCTCCGAGTCCTTGGCACCCGTCACCTGCACGGCACCGATGTTCGGACCGCGCATCTTCTCGAACAGCTCCCGGCCGGACTCCCGGTCCAGCTGGGCCGAGCGCAGCATCACCCGCATGGCCTGCCGCTTGCCGTCCGCGCCGGTCATGCTGACGTACGCGGGCTCGACGAAGTCCTGCGCCCAGATGTCGCCGTACTTGGTGAAGTTCACCGTCGGCTTGGTGATGCCGGCACTCTTGGCGGCCTTGTCCAGACCCTCGCGGAAGGCGCGGTTGAGCTTGCCGTAGTTGCCGCCGGAGATCTTGGTGACCAGCATCTGCTGGGCGTTCTGCAGGTGGTGGTGGGTCAGCAGCGGGGCCACGCGCAGGGTGACGGAGTCGGCGGTGGTGCCCTTGGAGGACTTCACGGTGAGCCGGACCCGGGCGGTGCCGTCCCACTTCGCGGTGTCCCGGATCACGTCACGGGCCTCGACGCCGAACTCGACGCCGGCCTTCAGCTCCGCCCGCGACAGCCGGGTCTTCGCGGTGACCGGCTCCCACTTGGTGCCCCGCTTGACGAACACACGGGTCTGCGCGGCGCCCGCCGTGACCTTGACGGTGCCCTGCGCCCCGGCGGGGACACCCGCCATCGGCACGGACCGCACGCGGGCCAGGTCGGCGGCGTCGGCGGTGCCGTTCACCTTGGTGTCGGAGGCGTCGTTGCAGGCGGCCAGCTTGGCGTCCGAGAGGGGCTTGCCGTTCGGGCCGGTGACCGGGCAGCGCTTGCTGTCGTCGTCGATGTTGGGCAGCATCAGCGCGCCCCGGGCGACGGTCCAGCCGTTCTCGCCGGCGGTGTCGGTGGTGCCGGTGACGTCGACGTTCCCGTCCCGGTTCGTGTCCACGCGCAGATCGGTGGGGGGCGCCCCGGCCGCGAACGCCGAGGGCGCCGCCAGCGAGGGCGTCGCGAGCAGCGTGCCGGACACCGCCAGCACGGCTATCGCCTGCCGTGCGGGGCGGGTTCGGGATGGTCTGGTTGAACGCGTAGGCACAGTGCGTCCCTTCGGCGGCGAGCGTGGTCAGCACTGAAGACGGGTGAAGGGGCGGATCCGTTGTCTGTGAAGCGACTGTGAATCACGTGATCTTCCGCACTCCGCCCGCGTGCGCCTTCGCATCCCGTCGGCGGGATCTACTCCACCGAGCGGATCCGCCCCACGAACACCGCCCCCGCCAGCCCGATCACCGCCGCCACCAGGTACAGCACCCGGTAGCCGCCCAGGTACGTCACGATCGGCGCGGCCAGCACCGGGGCGGCCACCTGCGGTAGGGAGTTGGCCACGTTGATGACGCCCAGGTCCTTGCCCCGGTCGCGTGCCTTCGGCAGCACATCGGTCATCAGGGCGAAGTCGACCGAGGTGAACACCCCGAAGCCCAGGCCGAGAAGGGCCGAGGCGACGATCGCGCCGGGCCAGGTCGGCCAGAGCGCGATGAGCCCGGTCGCGCCCGCCATCAGCATCCCCGACCAGTACACGAACGGCTTGCGCCGCCCCACCCGGTCCGACCACACCCCGGAGACCACCACCGTCGCCAGCAGCGTCGAGGCGTTCACCACCGTGAGGATGAGCACGCCCTCCTCCGGGTCGGGGTACCCGACCCGGTCCCGCAGATAGAACAGCAGGTAGAGCAGTCCGACGCTGTTGCTCAGGTTGATCAGGAAACGCGTCAGCCACGCCCACGCGAAGTCCGGGTACCGCCGCGGGCTCAGCCAGAAGCCCGCCAGGAACCCCCGCCACGACCACACCGGGCGCGCCGCCGCGGGCAGCCGCTGGTCCCGGTGTCCCAGCACGTACGGCAGCACGCCCGCCAGGGTGAACACCGCGCACGCCGCGTACCCGGCGCCGACGCCCCCGCCGAGCGTCGCCAGCCCCGTGCCGCCGACCACGCCCACGATCTGCGCCGCCCCCAGCCAGCCGCCCACCGCGCCCCGTTGGAGCCGGGGCACCCGGTCCGGGACCGCCGCCGTGACCGCCGCCCAGGACGCGTTCAGCGTCAGCTGCACCAGACACCAGCCGGCCGCCATGGTCCACAGCCCGCCCGCGCCCGCGAGCAGCAGCAGCGACACCGCCCCGCCCGCCGACCCGGCCACGATCCAGGGCGTACGGCGGCCCCAGCGGGACGTCGTCCGGTCCGACAGCGCCCCGAACAGCGGGGTCGCCAGCAGCGAGACGACCGCCCCGGCGCCGGTCACCCACGCCAGCATCGTCTCCTTGGACATGCCGGCGCCGGGCGCGAAGTCCTCCGCCTGGGAGGCGAGCAGGATCTGCAGCGGGCCGTACCAGCCCACCCAGATCGCCCCGTTGGCCAGCGCCAGGGCGGAGGTCCAGCCGCCGCCGACCCGCTCGACGGGCTCGGCGAGGGCTTCCGTCGGCCGTGTCGTCGTCATGCTCTGCTCTGGGCCCGCAGCAGGTCCCGGTACCAGGCGTACGACGCCTTCGGGGTCCGCTCCTGCGTCTCGAAGTCCACGTGGACCAGGCCGAACCGGCGCGCGTACCCCTCGGCCCACTCGAAGTTGTCGAGCAGGGACCACACGAAGTAGCCGCGGACGTCGACGCCCGCCGCCACCGCCTCGTGCAGCGCGCGCACATGGCCGTCCAGGTAGGCGATGCGCTCCTGGTCGTCGAGGCCCTCGTAGGAGCAGCCGTTCTCGGTGATGACGATCGGGGGCAGCCGGTCGCCGTAGCGGTCGCGGAACGTGGTGAGGAGTTCGGTCAGGCCGGCGGGGACGACCGGCCAGCCGAAGTCGGTCGTCGGGGCGCCCTCGACCTCCTTGACCGTGAACGGGAGTTCGGCCGGGATCGTGATGCCGCCGAACTCGATGTCCGCGCCCTCGGGCGCGCCGACCCGGGTCGGCGCGTAGTAGTTGACGCCGTACCAGTCCAGGGGCTCGGAGATGGTCTTCAGATCGGATCCGATGTCCGTCCCCGGCATCATCTCGCCGATCCCCTCCGGGTATTCACCGAGGATGATCGGCTCCGCGAAGAGGCGGTTGAGGAGGAGGTCGTAGAACCCGGCCGCCTCCACGTCGGCCTGCTCCTGCGACGCGGCCCACGTCGGCCCGTGCGAGTTGGCGATGCCGATGTCGGTGACTCCGGCCGCGCGCAGGGCCCGTACGGCCAGACCGTGGCCCAGCAGCTGGTGGTGGGCGGCCGGGAGCGCGTCGAACATCAGCTGCTTGCCCGGCGCGTGGGTGCCGAGGGCGTGGCCCAGCAGGGTGTGCTCGGCGGGTTCGTTGATGGTGATCCACTTGGTGACCCGGTCGCCGAGCCGGGCGGCCACGACGGCGGCGTACTCGGCGAACCGCTCGGCGGTGTCCCGGTTCAGCCAGCCGCCGGCCTCCTCCAGCGACGACGGCAGGTCCCAGTGGAAGAGGGTCGGGACGGGGCGTACGCCCGCGCCCACCAGCTCGTCCACCAGGCGGTCGTAGAAGTCGAGCCCGCCGGGCGAGTTCACCCGGGTCCAGGAGACCGAGAAGCGGTACGCGCCCACGCCCAGGTCGCGCAGGAGGGCCACGTCCTCGGGGTAGCGGTGGAAGTGGTCGCAGGCCACCTCCGCCGTCGAGCCGTCCTTGACGTGCCCCGCCCCGGCCGTGAAGGCGTCCCACACGGACGGCTCACGCTCGGCCGCGGCCCCCTCGATCTGGTGCGCGGAGGTCGAGACGCCCCACAGGAAGCCTGCCGGGAACTGGGGTATCGGGTTCGTCGGATTCGTCGCCATGGGCGGATCATCCGTACCACGGGTAACGGAAGTCAACGCCCGAGGGTGAAGTGCCCGTTACGCACCCCCGGCGCCGCGGCGGGCCTGCTCACGCCCCCTCCTTGAGCACCCTCCTGATCAGCTCCCGCTGCTCCTCGGTCAGCCCGGGATCCGCGCCGTGCACCGTCCTCCCGTCCACCGTGATCTCGTAACGGAAGCCGTCCGGCACCCCGAACGGCGGCGAGTCCCGGCCGGCGGCGAGCGCGCACTCGGCCAGGGCCCTCCACTCCTCGGCATCGGGCCGTCCGGCGGTGTCCACCACCGCGTGCCGCTCGATGCCCGCGAAACCGCCCGTGCGCCGCACTTCGATACGCATGGGTCATGTCTAGTACGGATCGGGGCGCGAGCGCAGCACCGCCCGGCCCGGAGCCGCCACTCACAGCGTCCGCACGCCCACCTGTTCCCAGGCCTTCAGCACCGCCGTCAGTTCGTCGCCCTGGCCGTAGCGGTCCTTCGCGGCCTTCACCGTGAGCGTGGCGAAGTCGACGAAGAGGGCCTGCTTGCTCAGTTCGCCCCCGGTGAGGACGTCGTACCAGATCTGTCCGGCGCGCTCCCAGGCGTGACCGCCGAGCGCGGTGGCCGCCAGGTAGAACGCGTGGTTGGGGATACCGGAGTTGATGTGGACGCCGCCGTTGTCACGGCCCGTGCGGACGTAGCCGTCCATGGTCGCCGGCTGCGGGTCCTTGCCGAGGACGTCGTCGTCGTACGCCGTGCCCGGGGCCTTCATCGAGCGCAGGGCGGTGCCCGTGACCCGTGGGGCGAGCAGGCCGGCGCCGATCAGCCAGTCCGCCTCCGCGGCGGTCTGGCCGAGCGTGTACTGCTTGATGAGCGCGCCGAAGACGTCCGACATGGACTCGTTGAGCGCGCCGGGCTGCCCGAAGTACGTGAGGTTCGCCGTGTACTGGGTGACGCCGTGGCTCAGTTCGTGGCCGATGACGTCGATCGGGATGGTGAAGTCGAGGAAGATCTCGCCGTCGCCGTCGCCGAACACCATCTGCTCGCCGTTCCAGAAGGCGTTGTTGTAGTCGCGGTCGTAGTGCACGGTCGCGTCCAGCGGCAGCCCGTTGCCGTCGATCGAGTCGCGTGCGAAGGACTGCCAGAACAGCTCGTACGTGGCACCCAGACCCGCGTACGCGCGGTTGACCGTGGCGTCCTTGCCGGGCTCCTCGCCCTCGCCGCGCACCTTCCGGCCGGGCAGGTCCGTGCCGTGGCGGGCGTCGTGGATCGTGCGGTGCGGCCGGCCCGCCTCGGCCCCGAGGGGCGCGGCGATGCCGGGGGCGCCGATGACCGTGGTCAGGCGGCGGTGGGTGCGCTCGAAGGCGTCGCGCTCCAGGGTCCTGCGCGCGGCGCCGGCGAGCACGGGGTCCTCGGCGCGCGAGAGCTTGTCGAGGACGTGGGGTGGTACGACGGTGCAGAAGACGGGCTCGTGGCCCCCGTAGGTCGTCATGTTCCGCACGATCGCACTCCGTTAGGGGTGTGTCACTAGGGGCCACCATGATTGGTGAAATGTCGCCGTATGGGTTGTGGATCGTCACCGCCGTGTTACGGAGGGTTGAGGTCGGGCTTTCCGTGGGTGGGGGTTCTCTCGCGGTCCCCCGCGCCCCTGACGAGGCGTGCTGTCGTGCCCCATGTGGGCTTGCGCACCTTTTGCCCCTTATTCGACGCCGGTCCCGCATACTGATACGACCCCGCACGGCAGGCACGGCTCGGCTAGGCTGCTCCGCATCATGCGTTTCGGGCTGCTTCTCCTTAGCTGCCGCGGCGAGGGCCTGTAGTCGAGGCCGACCCCCTCCCCGCGGTGCTTTGGCGTTGCGTCGTCGGCCGTCCTTTCGGACCATCGAGGAGCCCACGCATCATGGCGAACCGCCAGCAGCCCACGTCCATGCCGATCCACAAGTACGGGCAGTACGACCAGGTCGACATCCCGGACCGCACGTGGCCGAACAACCGGATCACCGCCGCCCCCCGCTGGCTCTCCACCGACCTGCGCGACGGCAACCAGTCACTGATCGACCCGATGTCGCCCGAGCGCAAGCGCCGGATGTTCGACCAGCTGGTCAAGATGGGCTACAAGGAGATCGAGGTCGGCTTCCCCGCCTCCGGCCAGACGGACTTCGACTTCGTACGGTCGATCATCGAGGAGCCGGGCGCGATCCCGGACGACGTGACGATCTCCGTACTGACCCAGGCCCGTGAGGACCTGATCGAGCGGACCGTGGAGTCCCTGAAGGGCGCCAGGCGCGCCACGGTCCACCTGTACAACGCCACCGCCCCCGTCTTCCGGCGGGTCGTCTTCCGCGGTTCCAAGGACGACATCAAGCAGATCGCCGTGGACGGTACGCGGCTGGTGATGGAGTACGCGGAGAAACTGCTGGGCCCCGAGACCGAGTTCGGCTACCAGTACAGCCCCGAGATCTTCACCGACACCGAGCTGGACTTCGCCCTGGAGGTCTGCGAGGCGGTGATGGACGTCTACCAGCCCGGTCCGGGCCGCGAGATCATCCTCAACCTGCCCGCCACGGTGGAGCGTTCGACCCCGTCGACGCACGCGGACCGCTTCGAGTGGATGAGCCGCAACCTCTCCCGCCGCGAGCACGTCGTCATCTCCGTCCACCCGCACAACGACCGCGGTACGGCCGTCGCCGCCGCCGAACTGGCGCTGATGGCCGGCGCCGACCGCGTCGAGGGCTGTCTGTTCGGCCAGGGCGAGCGCACCGGCAACGTCGACCTGGTCACCCTGGGCATGAACCTGTTCTCGCAGGGCGTCGACCCGCAGATCGACTTCTCCGACATCGACGAGATCCGTCGCACGTGGGAGTACTGCAACCAGATGGAGGTCCACCCGCGCCACCCGTACGTGGGCGACCTGGTCTACACGTCCTTCTCCGGCTCCCACCAGGACGCCATCAAGAAGGGCTTCGACGCCATGGAGGCGTCCGCGAAGGAGCAGGGCAAGACCGTCGACGACATCGAGTGGGCCGTCCCGTACCTGCCGATCGACCCCAAGGACGTCGGCCGGTCCTACGAGGCCGTCATCCGGGTCAACTCGCAGTCCGGCAAGGGCGGTATCGCGTACGTCCTGAAGAACGACCACAAGCTGGACCTGCCGCGCCGGATGCAGATCGAGTTCTCCAAGCTGATCCAGGCCAAGACGGACGCCGAGGGCGGCGAGGTCACCGGCTCCGACATCTGGGCCGTCTTCCAGGACGAGTACCTGCCGAACCCCGAGAACCCCTGGGGCCGCGTCCAGGTCCGCAACAACCAGTCGACCACCGACAAGGACGGCGTGGACACGCTGACCGTGGAGGCCGAGGTCGACGGCGCGTCGACCACCCTGGTCGGCACCGGCAACGGCCCGATCTCGGCGTTCTTCGACGCGCTGCAGGGTGTGGGGATCGACGCCCGCCTCCTGGACTACCAGGAGCACACGATGAGCGAGGGCGCCTCCGCGCAGGCCGCCTCGTACATCGAGGTCGCCATCGAGGACAAGGTCCTGTGGGGCATCGGGATCGACGCGAACACGACGCGTGCGTCGCTGAAGGCGGTCGTCTCCGCCGTCAACCGAGCGGCCCGCTGACCAGCCTGACCGGCGGTTTGAAGGCCCCGTTCACCGGAATCCGGCGAACGGGGCCCGTCGTTTACCGGCCAAACCCTGTGCAGGTCGCGGGTAGGGCTCGTCCGGAGTACTGACTGCGCCTCACGGATGTGGCTAACATCACCAAGCGCGGCAATGTTGCCGAGGGGGCACTTCCCGCGCCCAAGGGGCCGTGTGTGGGGGAGTTACGGAGGTGTCACGTGTTGCCAGGACGGGACCCGATCGGCGATGCCGCCGCGCTCGCCCGCGCCGGGTGCACCAGCCGTGCCACCGGTCTGTCACGGGTGATGGGCACGCGGATCGCCTGGACCGGCGTCGGTGACGGCGAGTTCTTCTGTCCCGGCTGCGGAGGCGACCGCAACTACCAGCGCCTCACCGGCCGCCGCCGCTTCACCCTCCTCGGCGTCCCGGTCCTGCCGCGCGGCGAGACGGGCCCCGTGGTGGAGTGCGCGGCCTGCCGCCACCACTACGCCACGGACGTCCTCGACCACCCCACCACCACCCGCTTCTCCGCGATGCTCCGCGACGCCGTCCACACGGTCGCCCTGGCCGTCCTCGCGGCCGGCGGCAGCCGCTCCCGCACCTCCCTGTCCGTCGCCGCCTCAGCCGTCCGCTCTGCCGGCTTCGACGACTGCACCGAGGACCAGCTCGACGCCCTGGTCGAGGCCCTGGCCGCCGACACCGGCCGCGTCCACAGCGAACCCTGCGGCCCGGGCCTCGCCATAGAGCTCCACGAGGCCCTCGACCCGCTGGCCCCCCACCTCGCCGCCACCGGCCGTGAGGCGATCCTCCTCCAGGGCGCCCGGATCGCCCTGGCCGACGGCCCGTACACCCCGGCGGAGCGGGACGCGCTCGCCACGGTCGGGGCGGCCCTGACGATCTGCTCGGACGACGTGACCCGCCTGCTGGCGGCGGCGCGCACGCCGTCGTAGCGCTCGCGCCGCCCCCGGCCGCCTACAGCAGCCCCGCCGCCGCCAGGTACGCCCCGACGCGCTCCACCTCCGCCTGCGACAGCGGGACCTGCGGTTCCGCCGTCGCCGGGCAGGCGATCACGCCGCGCAGGTGGAGGGCCGCCTTGAAGGCGCCGAGCGCGGAGGAGCCGCCGCCCATGCGGGCGGGGGCGCCCACACCGGTCAGGCCGAACAGGGCGCACAGGCGCTCCTGTTCGGCGCGCGCCCCGTCCCGGTCGCCGGCCCGGTGGAGGCGGTCGAGACGGACGTACCCGGCCGGGTCGACGTTCGCCAGCCCCGGCACCGCGCCGTTCGCGCCCAGGGCGAGCGAGGAGTCGACGACGAGTTCGGAGCCGGTGAGGACGCTGAAGCCGCTGACGGCGGGGTCGTCACGGACGCCCGTGACGACCGTGCGGAAGGCGGCCAGATCGCCGCTGGAGTCCTTGAGACCGGCGATGACCCCCTCGGCCGCCAGTTCCAGGACCACGTCGGCGGGCAGCTTGGTGTGCACGGCGGCCGGGATGTCGTAGGCGAGGACGGGGACGGGGGAGCCGGCGGCGAGCAGCCGGAAGTGGCGGGCGATCTCCGCCGGGTGGGTGCGGGTGTAGAAGGGAGCCGTGGCCACCACCGCCTCGGCCCCGGCGGCGGTCACGGCGCGGACGTGGTCGAGCACGCGGGGCGTGGTCATGTCGATCACCCCGGCGAGCACGGGGAGCCCGCCGCCGACGTGCCCGACGACCGTCTCCACGACCCGGCGCCGCTGCGCGTCCGTCAGGAACGCCGCCTCCGACGACGAGCCGAGCACGAACAACGCGTCCACACCGCCCGCCACCAGGTGGTCGACGAGCCGTGTCAGCGAGGGGACGTCCACCTCGCGGTCCGGTGTCAGAGGCGTGCAGACGGGCGGGACGACACCGGTCAGCGGGGCGGGGACGGGCATGGCGGCGGCTCCCTCGGCGCTACGAATCGTGTACGGAGCAAGGCGCGGCCTCCACCCGGCGGGGCCGGGGCACACGCGGACTCCTGCTCCTGCTCCTGCTCCTGCACAGGATGGTGGCAGCGGAAACGGCGCCCGGGGGCCGACTCGGCCGGGAAGCGCCCCCATGATCTCCACGCCCACGCTCGCTCCTCAGCGGTACCGACCCCCGGGCGGCAACTCCCGCGTACGATGCGGCGCATGTCTCAGCAGAGCGGGACCCGGCGCGTCGGGACGAGGGCCGCGCGGGCGGCACGGGGGGTGGGCTAGGCCCATGGCGGAACCGACCGAGCCCTGGGACCCGGCCGCGCCCGGTGTCCTGCGACTGCCCTCGGGGCGGCTGGTGCGCGGCCGGGGGCTGCGCCACCCGCTCCCGGACGGCGCGGTCCCCACCTACGCCGTGTACTGCCTCGGCCAGGAGCCGCCCGCGGTCCCCTGGGCCTCCCGCTGGCTGCGCTGGCCCGACTTCCGGCTGCCCGCCGACCGGGCGGACGCCGCCCGGGTGCTGCGGGACGCCTTCGACCGGGCGGCCGACGAGCGGGTCGAGCTGGCGTGCGGCGGCGGCCGCGGCCGCACCGGCACGGCGCTGGCCTGTCTGGCGGTGCTGGACGGTGTACCGCCGCGGGAGGCCGTGGCCTACGTGCGCCGGCACTACCACCGGCACGCGGTGGAGACTCCCTGGCAACGGCGGTACGTCCGGCGCTTCGGCGCCTGACCGGCCGGCGAAGCGGGGGCCGCAAAGCCCGGAGGTCCGGCGCGCACGGCCGGGCTAGGCGGTGGTCCTCGCGGGTCCGTACAGCGCGTTCGGCGCGCCCGTCATCAGCGCCCAGTACCGGTCCCCGTACGACCAGTGCCACCACTCGGTGGGGTAGTTGACCAGCCCGGCCGTGGTGAGGGCCGCGCTCAGGACGCGGCGGTTGCGGCGGGCGGTGTCGGAGATGTTCGGGGCGTCCGTGTAGCAGGCGTCGTCGCTCTCCTCGGGGCTCGCGTCGAGACGGGTGCCCATGTCGAGTTCCTCCCCGGCGGTGGTGCACAGGGTGAGGTCGACCGCGGCGCCCGCGACATGCGGCCCGATCTCCGGCGGCGAGAGGGAACGGCTGGTCTGGACACGGAGGTGCTCCTCGGTCCAGTCCGGGTGGGCGAGCCGCAGCTCGGCGGCGTACGCCTCGAAGTACTCGATCTGCAGGGCCAGCGGCCGGTACCCCTCGGTGACCAGCAGCCGCAGCCCCTCGGGCAGCAGCCGGGCGGCACGCGCCAGGCGCCAGGCGACGCCCTCGCGCAGGTGCGCGTAGGCCCCTTCGGGGTCGGCCTGACGGGAGTCGACCACCACGAACGGCAGCTCCCTCAGGTCGACGAGCGGCTCACCGCACTCCTGGACCGGGACGCCGGCGACCTCGGGGTCGCTCATGAGGATGATCGAAGGCATGGGTCGTCTTCCACCGGGCGGGAGGTCTGCGGCGGCGGGGTGCGTGGCAGCACCCCGGGGAGGGACCTGATCCCCTGATGTCCCTCCCCGGGGGCTTCCCCCCTTGAGTGGTGGTCTGCGGTCCGGGGCCGGGTGTTCCCCCAGTCCGTCCTGCTGTTCCGAACCCACTGTCGTCACGTTCCCACCGGTCCGTCCCCTGTGCGCTCCGGTGGGCCGACCGGCCGGGCGGTGGTCGCCCGGCCGATCCGTTGTTCCCCCGAGAACACCGAGAATGGCCCACTCCGCTGGAAGTTCTCTGCAAGTCCGCCGCAAGCGGGTTTCGGCCTGGCCGGGATCACACCCAGGGCCAGGGCTCGTCCCGCTCGCGGGCCTCGCAGGCGTCGAACACCGTCATGGCCTCGGCCCGCAGGGTCTCCGCGGCTGCCCGGTCGCCCAGCGCGGCCCGTACGACGGACAGGTTCCGCAGGGCGCGGGCCCTGGGGAGGGGCAGGGCGAGGACGCCCCAGAGGGCGGCGGACGCGGTCAGCAGCCCCTCCGCGTCCGTCAGCCGGCCGTCGGCCAGCGCGCACTCGCCGAGCGTGCGCAGCGTCAGGGCCTCGCCGAAGCGGTCCTCGTGGGCCCGGCAGACCTCCAGGATCTCGCGCAGCTCCGTCTCGGCCTCCCCGACGTGCCCGAGCCGCAGCCGCGCCTTGGCGCGGGCCCGCAGGGCGTACGCCGCCATGTGCGGGTCGCCGATCGCCCGCAGGATCTCCAGCGCCTCCTCGGCCACGCGCGCGGCCTCCTCGTACGCGCCGAGCGAGCGGTGCACCAGGCTGAGCGTGCGCAGCGCCAGGGCCTCGCCACGCCGGCTGCCGAGCCGCCGGTACGCCCGCAGCGACTCGTCGAGCAGCGGGAACGCGCCCTTCTGGTCACCGAGTTCGAGGCGTACGGAACCGCCGTACCGGCAGGCCACCCCTACCCCGGTGTCGTCGCCGACGCGCCGGAAGCCGTCGGCCGCGTCGGTCAGGGCCCGTTCCGCGTCGCGCAGTTCGCCGACCTCGCGGCAGGCGCTGCCGAGACCGGCGAGGGCGGCGGAACGGCCGCGTACGTCGCCCAGTTCGGTGCAGATGCGTTCCGCGGTGCGGAAGTACTCCTGGGACTCGGCGATGCGGTCCTGCTCGTAGCGGAGCTGTCCCAGGCCGATGATGAGCAGGGCCTCGCCCGAGCGGTCCTCGGCGCGGCGGGCCGCGGCGAGGGCGGCGTCGTGGCTGCGCCACCAGGCGTCGAAGCGGTTCTTGATGGCGAACGAGGACGAGCACAGGGCCGCCGCCGCCTCGCAGGCGAGGGTGTGCAGGCCGAGGGCTGCCGCCCGTTCGACCGCGGTGGTGAGGGTGTCCGCTTCCGCGTCGAACCAGGCGAAGGGGTCTTCCAGGGCTCGGCGTGTGGTGCGTGCGCCTACCGGGGTGGGGGCGTCTGTCGGTTCGCGGCTTCCGGTCCGTCGTGGTTGCTCGCGCCCGCGCGGCGGAGCCGCATGTGTCACGGTCCCGCGCCCCTTCGGGGCGAAGCCCGGCCGCAACGTCACCGCGCCCGAGGGGGACTTCTCCGTCACCCTGTCCATCAGCCACAGGCCCGCGCTCAGGGCCCGGCCCACCGCCGCCGTGCGGTCGTCGGCCGGGTCCTCGGTCTCGGCGCGTTCGGCGGCGTAGACCCGGACCAGGTCGTGCAGGCGGTAGCGGGGCTGGCCGATCTGGTCGGTGCCGGGGCAGGTGATCAGCTGGGCGTCCAGGAGCCGTTCGAGGACCTCCTCCGCCCCGTCCTCGGTCATGCCGGAGAGCGCGGCCACCGTCCACACGGCGACGTCCGCCGGGCCGAGGGTGGCGATACGGCGCAGCACCCGGCGGGCGCACGTGTCGAGGGCCCGGTAGCTGAGGCCGAGACCGGCCCGTACCTCCAGGTCGCCCACGGACAGCTCGTCCAGGCGGCGGTGCTCGTCGGCGAGGCGCTCGGCGAGCACGCTGGGCGTCCAGTGGCGCCGGGTCGCGAGCCGGGCGCCCGCGATCCGTAGGGCCAGCGGCAGCCCGCCGCACAGCTCGACGATGCGCCGCGCGGCGGCCTGTTCGCGCGGGTCGTCCGGGGTGCGTTCCGGGCCGGTGACCCGGGTGAGCAGCTCCAGCCCGTGCGCGTCGTCCAGGACGTCCAGGTCGGTGCGCCGGGCCCCGACGAGCCCGCCGAGCCGGGCCCGGGAGGTCACCAGGACCCCGCAGGTGGCGCTGCCCGGCAGCAGCGGCCGTACCTGCGCCTCGCCGTTCGCGTCGTCCAGGACCAGCAGGATCCGCCGCCCGGCCACCAGGCTGCGGAACAGGTCGCCGCGCTCGGCCGTGTCCTCGGGCGGGTCCGCGCCGAGCGCCCGCAGCAGCCGGCCCAGCACCTCGGCGGGCGGTACGGGCTCGCTGAAGCCGTGCAGTTCGGCGTAGAGCTGCCCGTCGGGGTACGCGCCGGCCACCCGGTGCGCGGCCTGCACGGCGAGCGCGGACTTTCCGACCCCGGCGGCCCCCGACACCACCACGACGGGCATCGCCTCCCGTTCGCCGGTCAACGCCCCGACGACCCGCGCCAGTTCCTCCTCCCGTCCCGTGAAGTCCCCGATGGCGGGCGGCAGCAGCGACGCGGGCCGGGGCGCGGTGGGGGGCTGCGGGGCGGCGGCGGCCGTGGTGGCGGTGCGCAGCGCCGGGTCGGCCCGCAGGATGGCCTCGTACAGTCTCGTCAGCTCCGGGCCCGGGTCGAGCCCCAGCTCGTCGGCGAGCACCGCGCGGCCCTCGGCGTGGACGGCGAGCGCGTCGGCCTGCCGGCCCAGCCGGTACAGGCCCAGCATGAGCTGGCCGCGCGGCCGCTCCCGGGTCGGCCGGGCCTCGACCAGCGAGGTCAGCTCCGTGACCAGCTCGGCCTCGTGCCCGCCGGTCTCCAGTTCGGCGGCGATCCGTTCCTCCAGGGCCGCCTGCCGGGCCTCCTCCAGCCGTCCGGCCTCACCGCGCAGCGCGTCCCCGACGCCGCCGAGCGCGGGGCCGCGCCACAGCCCCAGAGCCTCCCGCAGCAGCCGGGCGGCCTCCGCGTGGTCCCCGTCGGCGGCGGCCCGGCGGGCCTCCGCCGTGTGCGCCTCGAACTCCGCCAGGTCGACCCGTCCGGTCCCGGGCCGCAGCACGTATCCCGGCGGCCGGGTCTCGATCGCCTCCGCCGCCTCGGCGGGCAGGGCCCGCCGCAACGCCGACACGTACGTCTGCACCAGGGCCCGCGCGGTGTCCGGGGGCTCGTCACCCCAGATCACGTCCACCAGCGCGTCCGCGGGCACCACCTGACCGGCCCGCAGGAGCAGCACGGCCAGCAGTGCGCGCGGTTTCGGCCCGCCCAGCCGCAGGGGTCTGTCACCGTGCCACGCCTCGACCGGACCGAGCAGTCGGAATTCCAGCTCCACGGGTCCCCATCTTCCGTGTTTTCGGACCGCCGGGACAGCGGTTGTTCACGCAACGTCGGACGCTCATGTACGCCGAGTGGTTTCCCATGACGCGTGATGCGTCGACGAGTTGCCGGAAAGCGGGGTAACCAAAGGGAATCCTAGGTGGACGACGCGGAGATTCCCCACCTGTGTGAGGACCACCTGTGATGATGCTGTGAGGACTGCGCCGCTTCTCGTCCTCGGCCTTTTCCAATCCATCGGTCCCGACGCCCCGGCGCGGGGCCTTCGCGTCGTCCCGCGGTCGCACGGACAGACTCCCGCCGAGTGTAGACACCGCAGGTCACCGGGGGGATGCGAAGAGTGAAACCCGGTGATGCGGGGGAGCACCGTGGGGGCGGTGCGAGAAGGCCCGGCGGGCGGGTTCCGGCGGGGTGCGCCGAAGAGGCGGAGGATGCGGTGGAGGAATTGCGGCGGAAAGCCGGAAAAGCAGGAATTGTTATGCCGGTACCGGGCAATTCGGCGACGGCTCTGCGGTGAGCGGCCACGGGAAGAAACCGGCGATCGGCACCTACGCGGTCGACACCCGCACGGGCAGGGTCGGCCGGGTCATGGGCCACGAGGGCCCGTACGTCCAGCTGCGGCCGGTCGGCGGCGGGAGGGAGTGGGACTGCGCCCCCGAGACCGTCCGGGCCGCCACGACCATGGAACGGCTCCGCGCGGCGACCGCGTACGAGAACGCCCGCAGCCGGGGCGAGGTCCCTTGAAGGGGTGACCGTAGGCGAGAATGGGCGGCATGAGCCTGTTCCGCGACGACGGCGTCGTCCCGCGCACCCGGAGGCCGGGTGCGGCGGACGGGCCCGTGCTGTCGTCCCGCGGGGCGCGACCCCCGCGCCGTGGGCAGGGGATCCGCGGGGGTGCGTGGTGAGTCTGTTCCGTGACGACGGTGTGGTGCTGCGGACCCAGAAGCTGGGGGAGGCGGACCGCATCATCACCCTGCTCACCCGGGGGCACGGGCGGGTACGGGCGGTGGCCCGGGGGGTGCGTCGGACCAAGTCGAAGTTCGGGGCACGGCTCGAACCCTTCTCCCATGTGGACGTGCAGTTCTTCGCACGGGGCAGCGAACTGGTCGGACGCGGGCTGCCCCTGTGCACCCAGAGCGAGACGATCGCCCCGTACGGCGGCGGCATCGTCAGCGACTACGCCCGCTACACCGCCGGTACGGCCATGCTGGAGACGGCCGAACGGTTCACGGACCACGAGGGCGAGCCCGCCGTGCAGCAGTACCTGCTGCTCGTCGGCGCCCTGCGCACCCTCGCCCGCGGCGAGCACGCGCCCCACCTCGTCCTCGACGCCTTCCTGCTGCGCTCGCTCGCGGTCAACGGCTACGCCCCCAGCTTCGGCGACTGCGCCAAGTGCGGCATGCCCGGCCCGAACCGCTTCTTCTCCGTCGCCGCCGGGGGGTCCATCTGCGTGGACTGCCGGGTGCCCGGCAGCGTCGTACCCTCGCCGCAGACGCTGCGGCTGCTCGCCGCGCTTCTCACGGGAGACTGGGAGACCGCGGACACGAGCGAGCCGCGGCACGTGCGGGAGGGCAACGGGCTGGTGTCCGCCTATCTGCACTGGCACCTGGAGCGCGGCCTGCGCTCCTTGCGGTACGTGGAGAAGTCGTAGGCGGAGCACGGCACGCACGGCCCCTGCACGGCGGAGCCGAGCACCACAGATCACAGAGCACCACAGAGTCGAGCACCACAGAGCAGCACAGAGGAGACGAGAAGCACATGGTGGTACGCGGGTTCCTGGGGCGTCAGCGCCGCGAGTACGAGGCGCCGACGCCGCATCCGTCCGGCGCCCGCGCGCCCAAGCTCCCCGGCGAGCTGGTCCCCAAGCACGTGGCGATCGTCATGGACGGCAACGGCCGCTGGGCCAAGGAGCGCGGGCTGCCGCGCACCGAGGGCCACAAGGTCGGCGCCGAGCGCGTCCTGGACGTCCTCCAGGGCTCGGTCGAGATCGGCGTGCGCAACATCTCCCTCTACGCCTTCTCCACCGAGAACTGGAAGCGCTCGCCCGACGAGGTCCGCTTCCTCATGAACTTCAACCGCGACTTCATCCGCAAGACCCGTGACCAGCTCGACGCGCTGGGCATCCGGGTCCGCTGGGTGGGCCGGATGCCCAAACTGTGGAAGTCGGTCGCCAAGGAACTCCAGATCGCCCAGGAGCAGACCAAGGACAACGACCGGCTCACGCTGTACTTCTGCATGAACTACGGCGGCCGCGCCGAGATCGCCGACGCGGCCCAGGCCCTCGCCGAGGACGTCCGCGCGGGCCGTCTCGACCCCTCCAAGGTCACCGAGAAGACCTTCGCGAAGTACCTCTACTACCCGGACATGCCGGACGTCGACCTCTTCCTGCGCCCCAGCGGCGAGCAGCGCACCTCCAACTACCTGCTCTGGCAGAGCGCCTACGCCGAGATGGTCTTCCAGGACGTGCTGTGGCCCGACTTCGACCGCCGTGACCTGTGGCGTGCCTGCGTGGAGTTCGCCTCCCGCGACCGCCGCTTCGGCGGAGCCATCCCGAACGAGGAGCTGCTGGCCATGGAGGGCCGGACGGAGGACTGACCCTTGGCCCAGGTCGGCGGGGAGAACGTGGAGCTGGTCTACCGGGCGACGGCCGGGGACTTCCGCGAGGCGGTACGTGTGTCCGCGCGCGCCTCGGCCGTCGGCCGCTGGGGCCAGGGTCTGCTGCTGTTCGCCGCCGGGGCGGGTCTGTTCGTCACGGTCGTGACGCTCGCCCTGGGGGCCACACCCGACGCGCGGGCCCTCGTGATGCCGGTGGCGGCGGTGGGCGGGCTCGTCCTGCTGCCCCGGCTCCAGGCCCGCCTCCTGCACCGGCGGGCGGCGGCCCTCGGGCTGCACCGTGCCGTGCTGGACCCATGGGGTGTGACGGTCGCGCACGACCAGGGCACCGTGCGCCCGGCCCGCTGGTCCCAGGTCTCCCGGTACGCGGAGACCCCGCACACCTTCGTGCTGCTCAGCGGCGCCCGCGTGCCCCGTCTCACCGTGCTCCCGAAGCGTGGTCTGGCCACCCCCGCCGACGCCGACCGACTCCGGGCCGTCCTGACCCGCGAGGGCCTGACCCGGCTGTAGGGGGAAAGGCACGGGGGGCGGAAGCCCGGCCTTCCAGGGGCGCGGGGAACAGCGCGAGAAGCCCCACGCACCCGCACCTGCCGACGCACCCCGGGCACGGGAGACGCGGGCCCCGGGCACGGGAGACGGGAGAGGGCCCCGGGCACGGGAGACGGGCCCGGTGGGCCCCGGGGCGCCCTACGAGGTCTTCGCCGCGCACTCCGCGCAGGTGCCGAAGATCTCCACCGTGTGGGCGACGTTCACGAAGCCGTGTTCCGCCGCGATCGCATCGGCCCACTTCTCGACCGCCGGGCCCTCCACCTCCACGGCCTTGCCGCAGACGCGGCAGACGAGATGGTGGTGGTGGTCGCCGGTGGAGCAGCGGCGGTACACGGACTCGCCGTCGGAGGTCCGCAGGACGTCGACCTCGCCCGCGTCGGCGAGGGACTGCAGCGTGCGGTACACGGTGGTCAGCCCGACCGAGTCGCCCTTGTGCTTGAGCATGTCGTGGAGTTCCTGCGCGCTGCGGAACTCGTCGACCTCGTCGAGTGCCGCGGCCACGGCCGCCCGCTGCCGGGTGGAACGACCTCGTACGGGTCCGGCGGTCGTCACCGTTGCCTCCTCACGTAGCGGTCTTGCGGGGCCATTGTGCCAGCCCGCGCGGACCCGCCGGGTTGCGGTGGACGCCGGTCAGCCCCTGGACCCCTCGGCGGAGCCCCGGCTGGCCGGCACCGTGTCCCTGGCCTTTCCCGCCCCGGCGACGGCCTCGTCGGCCTCGCCGGTCTTCGGGATCACGCACTCCGCCGGGTCTTCGGCCAGTGCCTCCAGCGCCCTCGCGCGTCGCCTGGCGAGCGGGGTCGCCAACGCGGTGAGCAGCATGAACGCGGCGATGGCGAGCAGCACGATCGTCGCGCCGGGCGGCACGTCCTGGTAGTACGAGGTCACCGTGCCGCCGATGGTCACGGTGACCCCGATGGCGACGGCGACCGCGAAGGTGGCCGCGAAGCTGCGGGTGAGCTGCTGGGCGGCGGCGACGGGGACGACCATGAGCGCGGACACCAACAGCAGGCCGACGACGCGCATGGCGACCGTCACGGTGACGGCCGCCGTGACCGCCGTCAGCAGGTTCAGCGCGCGCACCGGCAGGCCGGTGACCCGGGCGAACTCCTCGTCCTGGCTGACCGCGAACAGCTGCCGGCGCAGGGCCAGCGTCATCACGATCACGAACGCTGCCAGGACGCAGATCGCGGTGATGTCCTCCTGCGACACGGTCGACAGCGAGCCGAAGAGGTACGACATCAGGTTGGCGTTGGTGCCGCCGGGCGCGAGGTTGATGAGCATCACACCGCCCGCCATGCCGCCGTAGAAGAGCATGGCGAGCGCGATGTCGCCGCGTGTCTTCCCGTACCAGCGGATCAGCTCCATCAGGACGGCGCCGACCACGGACACGAGCGTCGCCATCCAGACCGGGGACCACGACAGCATGAACCCGAGGCCGACGCCGGTCATCGCGACATGGCCGATGCCGTCGCCCATGAGGGCCTGGCGGCGCTGGACGAGGTAGATGCCGATGGCGGGGGCGGTGATGCCGACGAGGACGGCGGCGAGCAGGGCCCGCTGCATGAAGGCGTAGTCGAGGATCTCCATCGTGGGTGCCTTCTCAGCTCAGCAGGCCGGTACGGACCGGTTCGGCACCGGGTGCCGCGTGCGGGTGGACGTGGTCGTGGCCGGGCAGGGCGTGCTGGCCGACCGCCTCCGGGGGCGGGCCGTCGTGGGTGACGCAGCCGTCCCGCAGGACCACCGCGCGGTCGATCAGCGGCTCCAGCGGGCCCAGTTCGTGCAGGACGAGCAGCACCGTCGTGCCCTTGGCGACCTGTTCGCGCAGGGTCGCGGCAAGCACCTCCTGGCTGGCCAGGTCGACGCCCGCCATCGGCTCGTCCATGATCAGCAGTTCGGGTTCGCAGGCGAGGGCGCGTGCGATGAGGACGCGCTGGTGCTGGCCGCCGGAGAGGGCGTTGACCGAGTCCTTGGCGCGGTCCGTCATGCCGACCAGGTCCAGGGCGCGCCGGATCGCCTCGTGGTCGGCCTTGCGGAGGATGCCGAGGCGGGTGCGGGAGAGCCGGCCCGAGGCCACGATCTCCGTCACCGTCGCCGGGACACCGCCCGCGGCCGTCGTGCGCTGTGGGACGTATCCGAGCCGGCGCCAGTCGCGGAAGCGGCGGCGCGGGGTGCCGAACAGCTCGATCTCGCCCTCGCTGACGGGTACCTGCCCGATCACCGTGCGCACGGCGGTGGACTTGCCGGAGCCGTTGGCGCCGAGCAGCGCGACGACCTCACCGCGGTGCACGGTGAGGTCGATGCCGCGCAGGACGGTGCGCGAGCCCAGTTCGGCGCGGACGCCGCGCAACGAGATGACGGGCTCGGTCATGCCTGCTGCCTCCGGATGATCAACGAGGTCACTTGGCTCCCAGGGCCGCCCTGAGGGCCTTCAGATTGGCTTCCTGCACCGCGAAGTAGTCCTTGCCCCGCGACTTGGAGGTGATGCCCTCGATCGGGTCGAGGACGTCGGTCTTCAGGTTCGCGTCGGCGGCGATGGTCTTCGCGGTCTTGTCGCTGACCAGTGTCTCGTAGAACACGGTGGTCACGCCGTCGGCCTTCGCCATGTTCTCCAGCGCCTTGACCCGCGCGGCGCTCGGCTCGGACTCGGGGTCGAGGCCGGAGATGGCCTCCTCGGTGAGACCATAGCGCTCGGCGAGGTAGCCGAAGGCGGCGTGCGTGGTGATGAAGACCTTGGTGTCGGTGTTCTTCAGACCGCTCTCGAACTGGTCGTCGAGCGCGCCCAGCTTCATGACCAGGGCCTCGGTGTTGGTCTTGTACGTGGAGGCGTGGTCCGGGTCGGCCTTCTCGAAGGCGGCGCCCACACCCTTGGCGACCTCCGCGTACTTCACGGGGTCGAGCCAGATGTGCGGGTCCTTGCCCTCCAGCTCCTCGTTCTCGTGGTCGTCGTGCTCGGCGGAGTGGCCGCCGACCTCGTTGCCGTGGTGCTCCATCGAGGTCAGGGTTGCCGCGTCGATCTTCGTCTTCACCTCGGACTGCGCGACCGCGTCGTCGACGGAGGGCTGCAGGCCCTTGAGGTAGAGCACGGCGTCCGACTCCTGGAGGGCGGCCGTCTGCTTGGCGCTGATCTCCAGGTCGTGCGGTTCCTGGCCGGGTTCGGTCAGACTGGTGACGTTCACGTACTTCCCGCCGATCTGCTCGGCGAGGAAGGCCATCGGATAGAACGACGCGACGACGTCGAACTTGTCGGTGTTGCCCGCGGCGGCGCTGTCGCCGCCGCACGCCGTGAGAGTGGTGAGACCGAGAGCGGCCGCCGCGGTCGCCGCCGCGGGTATCAGAAGTCGTCGTCGTACTACGTTCATGACAGTCATTTTCATCTTATCTGGAAACGATTGTCAACAAGCCTGGTGGTAAGCCCTTGGTAAGGCCTATGTCCGGTCTGGCGCCGAACCGATTTGATTGCAGGGCGGCCTCCGCCGGTAATCTGAAGCATTCGCTCTGAAGCGCGTTCGCTTCCCTCCAGGGGCGCATCGCTTCGTCGCCCGTCGTCGTAATGAAGAGAGCACCGTGGCCGCCGACAAGATCGACACCATCGTCAGCCTGAGCAAGCGCCGTGGCTTCGTATTCCCGTGCAGCGAGATCTACGGCGGTCAGCGTGCCGCCTGGGACTACGGACCGCTGGGTGTCGAGCTCAAGGAGAACATCAAGCGTCAGTGGTGGCGCTACATGGTGACGTCGCGCGAGGACGTGGTCGGCATCGACTCGTCCGTCATCCTGGCCCCCGAGGTCTGGGTCGCCTCCGGCCACGTCGCCACCTTCTCCGACCCGCTCACCGAGTGCACCTCCTGCCACAAGCGGTTCCGCGCGGACCACCTGGAGGAGGCGTACGAGGCGAAGAAGGGCCGCCTGCCGGAGAACGGCCTCGCGGACGTCAACTGCCCCAACTGCGGCACCAAGGGCCAGTTCACCGAGCCCAAGCAGTTCTCGGGCCTGCTCTCCACGCACCTCGGCCCCACGCAGGACACCGGCTCCGTCGCCTACCTGCGCCCCGAGACCGCCCAGGGCATCTTCACCAACTTCGCCCAGGTGCAGACCACTTCGCGCCGCAAGCCCCCGTTCGGCATCGCCCAGATGGGCAAGTCCTTCCGCAACGAGATCACGCCCGGCAACTTCATCTTCCGCACCCGCGAGTTCGAGCAGATGGAGATGGAGTTCTTCGTCAAGCCGGGCGAGGACGAGAAGTGGCAGGAGTACTGGATGCAGGAGCGGTGGAACTGGTATACCGGCCTGGGCCTGCGCGAGGAGAACATGCGGTGGTACGACCACCCCAAGGAGAAGCTCTCCCACTACTCCAAGCGCACCGCCGACATCGAGTACCGCTTCCAGTTCGGCGGCAACGAGTGGGGTGAGCTGGAGGGCGTCGCCAACCGCACCGACTACGACCTCTCCGCCCACTCCAAGGCCTCCGGCCAGGACCTGTCGTACTACGACCAGGAGTCGAGCGAGCGGTACACGCCGTACGTCATCGAGCCGGCCGCCGGTGTCGGCCGCACGATGCTGGCGTTCCTGCTCGACGCCTACAACGAGGACGAGGCGCCCAACGCCAAGGGCAAGCTGGAGAAGCGCACGGTGCTGCGCCTGGACCACCGCATCGCGCCGGTGAAGGTCGCGGTGCTCCCGCTCTCCCGCAACCCCGAGCTGTCCCCGAAGGCGAAGGGGCTCGCCGCGGCACTGCGGCAGAACTGGAACATCGACTTCGACGACGCGGGCGCCATCGGCCGCCGTTACCGTCGCCAGGACGAGATCGGTACGCCGTACTGCGTGACCGTCGACTTCGACACGCTGGACGACAACGCGGTGACGGTGCGCGAGCGCGACTCGATGAAGCAGGAGCGGGTGTCTCTCGACCAGATCGAGGGGTACCTCGCGGGTCGGCTCGTGGGCGCCTGAGCGTCTGCCCGGCTCGAGTGACTGAGCGGCCGCGGGTCTCTTCGTGACTGGCCGCGCCGAGTTCCCCGCGCCCCCTACGGGGCCGGGGAACTCGGCGTTTCACAGGTCCAGGTCGGCGAAGAGGGCCGCGTGGTCGGAGGCCCGGGTGATCTTCGAGGTCACCGTCTCGAAGGAGTCGAAGGTGCGGGGGGCCCAGCCGCCGCGCCGCTCGACCCGCACGGCACGGACCCGGGGCCACAACTGCGGGGAGAACATCAGGTAGTCGAGCTTCTGCTCGGGCAGGTTGCCGGTGCCGTGGGTGCCGGGGGTTCCCTCGTAGCTCCCGTGGGTCATCGCCTCCTTCAGACCGGCCCGGCGCAAGGCCATGATCGGCGGGCTGCCCAGGGAGTCGTTGAGGTCGCCGGCGACCACGACGTGCGCCGAACGCTTCAGCGCCTCCCGGTAGATCTTCCTGACCTGCCTGGCCTGGTTCAGCCGTTTCTCGTCGTTCTCCTCGGCCGGTCCGAAGCCCTGGCTCTTGAAGTGGTTGCCGAGGATCCACAGGGAGTCGCCGCCCGGCAGACCTATCTCGAACTCGGGGCAGTCCCGGCTGAAGATCGGGTCGCCGCCCCTCTCGGTGCCGTCGAAGATGTGCGAGCGGACGGACCGGACGGGGAAGCGGCTCAGGACGCCCACGTCGATGCCGCGGCTGTCGTTCCCGTCGACCAGCAGATTGAAGGGGTACGGGCGCGCGCCCGAACCGGCGCCCAGCACCTCCTCGTTGAGGATCTGTCTGTTGAAGCGGTCCAGGGTCAAACGGTCCTCCACCTCGACCGTCAGCAGTATGTCGGCGTCGACGGCGGCTATCACCCGGGCGGTGTTCTCCACGGCGGTCCGGCGGATGTCGCCGCGCTCCAGCTCCGCCCAGCCCGCCCAGCCCGAGCGGCCCCCGGCGATGATCTTCACGACCGTCCGCTCGTCCGCGCCCTTGCTCGTCGTGTGCAGTTTGGCGCCGCCCCGGGGCTCGTTGACGACGATCGAACGTGGCTCGGCCCGGGTGCTGTTGTAGGTGTGCTCCTCCAGCAGCCCGGCGATCTTCCGCTTGTCCGCGGCGGTATAGGGATCGCGGTCGAGGAGGGAGACCAGCTCGGCGAAGTCCTGAAGGATCTTCCTGCGCCGTTCCTCGTCCGCGAGGCCGAAGGCCTTGGGGCGCTGGAAGAGGTTCTCGGCGTTGAAGGTGGCGATACGGATCGTCATACGCCCTCCCGAGCGTCGCGCGGCCGGGCCGGGGCCGACGGCGGACACCTCGAATTCTCCGAGAGCGGATGAATGGTGTCCAACGGAGCGTCGGGGAAACTTCCGTAGTTCCGGAAAAAATCTCCTACGACCCACCAATCCGGACCTCCCGCCGGTTCCGAAGGAGAGGGCACACGGCCCGCAGAGGGCGGGCCGCGCATCTTCACGGGGGCGTTCATGCGCAAGCAAGCGGTCATCGGCGTACTGACCATGACGGTGGCGATCGGGACGGTCGGTGCCGTCGGCGCCGGGGCACTGGGCGGATCCGGGGTGTCGGATGGGTCCCGGGTGCCGGGCGGATCGACGGCGTCGACGGAGGCCGCGGCGAGTGGCTCCCCCGGCACCGGGGCCGGCATCGAGTCCAAGGGCGGTGTGCTCGGCGGCGGAGCGAAGGTGCCCGGCGGACTGAAGGCCGTCGGTCTCACCGCCGACCAGCGGCTCGTCGTCTTCCGCCTCGACAAGCCCGGCGCCGCCGTCCCGCTCGGCAGGGTCCGCGGCCTCGACGGCGACACCAGGCTCGTCGGCATCGACTACCGCGTCCAGAACAACAAGCTGTACGGCGTCGGTGACAAGGGCGGTGTCTACACCCTGCGCGAGGTGGGCGCCAAGGCCACCAAGGTCTCCCAGCTCACCGTCGCCCTCCAGGGTGCCGCGTACGGCGTCGACTTCAACCCCGCCGCCAACCGTCTCCGGGTGATCAGCGACACCGGCCAGAACCTCCGCCACAACCTCGACGACCCCCAGGGCGCCCCGGTCGCCGGCGCCACGGCCGTCGACGGCACCCTCGTCAACCCGCCGGTCCCGCCCGCCACGGCCGGCGTCACCGCGCGGGGGGTGACCGGGGCCGCGTACACCAACAACGACCTCGACGCCGCCACCGCGACCACCCTCTTCGACCTCGACACCGCCCAGGACCGGATCTCCGTCCAGTCCCCGGCCAACGCGGGCAACCTCGCCCCCACGGGCAGGCTGGGCGTGGACGCCCCGCTGAAGGCCGGGTTCGACATCTACAGCTCGTCGGGGAGCGGGGTGAACGCCGGGTACGTGGTGACGGGGGTGCGGCTGCTCGCCGTCAACCTGCTCACGGGGAAGGCGAGTTCGGCGGGGACCTTCCCGAAGGGCCGCCAGGTGGTGGACCTGGCGATACCGCTGCGGCAGGGCTGACGGCCGCCCCTGATGTGACGAGTAGCTGACACATGACAGCTGACAGATATTGAAATCTGTCAGCTGTCATGTCATCGTGGAGCCATGACGACGACGATGCGGACCCGCACCCTCGGATCCACCGGCCCCCAGGTCTCCGCCCTCGGCCTCGGCTGCATGGGCATGTCCGCGCTGTACGCGGGCGCCGACCGGGCCGAATCCCTCGCGACGATCCACGCGGCCCTCGAAGCCGGGGTCACCCTGCTGGACACCGGCGACTTCTACGGCATGGGCCACAACGAACTGCTGATCGGCGAAGCCCTGCGCACCGCGCCCGCGGCCCACCGGGAACAGGCGCTGACCAGCGTCAAGTTCGGCGCGCTGCGCGACCCGGACGGAGGCTGGTCCGGCTACGACGGCCGCCCCGCGGCGGTCAGGAACTTCGCCGCGTACTCCCTCCAGCGCCTCGGCACCGACCACATCGACGTCTACCGGATCGCGCGGCTCGACCCCGACGTGCCGATCGAGGAGACGGTCGGCGCCATCGCCGAACTGGTCGAGAAGGGGTACGTCCGCCACATCGGCCTGAGCGAGGTCGGCGCGGACACGATCCGCCGCGCCGCCGCCACCGCCCCGATCACGGACCTCCAGATCGAGTACTCCCTCATCTCGCGCGGCATCGAGAACGAGATCCTGCCGACCGCGCGCGAGCTGGGCATCGCGATCACGGCGTACGGAGTCCTCTCCCGCGGCCTGATCTCGGGCCACTTCACCCGTGACCGGCAGCTGGCGGCGGGGGACTTCCGGGCCTTCTCGCCCCGCTTCCAGGGGGAGAACCTCCAGCGCAACCTGGACCTGGTCGACGCCCTGCGGAAGATCGCCGAGCAGCAGGGGGCCTCGGTGGCCCAGATCGCGATCGCCTGGGTGCTCTCGCGCGGGGAGGACATCGTCCCGCTCGTCGGGGCCCGCCGCCGGGACCGCCTCGCGGAGGCGCTGGGCGCGCTCGAGGTGACCCTGGACGCGGCCGACCTCGCCGCGATCGAGGGCGCGGTACCGGCCGACGCGGCGGCCGGCGACCGCTACCCCGCCGCCCAGATGGCACACCTCGACAGCGAACGCTGATCCCGCCGCCGGGTACGGTTCCCCCCATGGCACCGACCTCCGAGACCCTGACCGCCGAGCGCATCCTCGAAGCGACCGAGGAGGTCCTGCGCCGCCACGGGCCCGCCAAGGCCACCGTGGTCGACGTGGCCCGCGCGCTCGGCGTCAGCCACGGCAGCGTCTACCGCCACTTCCGGACGAAGGCGGTGCTGCGGGAGGCGGTGACCAAGCGCTGGCTGGACCGGACGACGGCGGTCCTGACCGCGATCGCCGCCGAGGACCGCGACCCGGAGGACCGGCTGCGCGCCTGGCTGTCCGCCCTCTTCGCGGCCAAGCGCCGCAAGGCCGGCGACGACCCGGAGCTGTTCGCCACGTACCAGGTGCTGACGGACGAGAACGGTGAGGCCGTCGGTGCCCACATCGCCGACCTGACCGGCCAGTTGACCGGCATCGTCCGGTCCGGTGCCGACACCGGCGTCTTCACCGCCGCCGACCCCGCCGCCACCGCGCGCGCCGTGTTCCACGCCACCGCCCGCTTCCACGACCCCTCCTACGCCCCCGTCTGGCGGCAGCCCGACATCGAGGCCCAGTTCGAGGCGGTCGTGGCGCTGGTGGTCCGGGGCCTGCGGGCCTGACGGGACGGGCCCGAGGGAAGGCCTGCGGTCACGCCACGCAGAACTCGTTGCCCTCCGGGTCCCGCATCACCCACCAGTGCCCGGCCGGGCCCCGGTCGAACTCCTCGACGCGGGTGGCCCCCAACGTCTCCATGCGGACGGCCAGGGCCTCCAGCCCGTCCGGGCCGGCGTGCACGTCGATGTGCAGGCGGTTCTTTCCCGACTTGGGTTCCGGGACGTCCTGGAAGAGCAGACGACGGCCCTTGCCGATGCCGGTGAACGGGTCGTACGGGTCGTCGGGGTGGCGGACCGCCGCGTAGCCGCGGAAGACGTGGTGGCCGCCGTGCTCGGCGACGGCGGCCTCGGGCAGGTCGCCGGTGGCCAGGAGATGGCTGATCAGTGTGCTGGGGTCCTCCACCTCGTAGCCCAGCGCCGCGGCCCAGAAGTCCGCCAGGGGCTGGGCGTCCCGGGAGTCGATGACCAGTTTCCAGTTCAGTGCGGCTGTCATGTAACCGGTTATATTGGTTACATGGGTACGTCGTCCAGAGCATCGGCTTCCGAGGAGGTGCCGGGAGTGTCGGGCATCCGGTTGCGGTCCTACTCCGGGAACGTCTACCGGTTCGATCCGGGCGCCCTCTGCCTGGAGCTGCTCGTCACAGGCGGCCCCGGCGCCCTGACCCGCCACGAGGTGCTGCACACCCCCGCCGACCTGGTCGCCTGGGCCGAGCAGTCCCGGCTCACCCCCACACTCCTCGCCCTGCGGGTCACGGAGGACGAGGTGGCGTGCGCCCGGCGGCTGCGCGACGCGCTGACCCGCACGGTCGTCTCCCGTGTCGTCGTCGGCGGGCTCCCCGAGCTGGGCATAGCGCCGGCGGACCCCGCCGACCTCGACCTCGTCAACGAGGCCGCCGCCCGTCCGCCGCTGGCCCCCGCCCTCGGCGCGGACGGCACCCGCGGCTGGGCCACCGGTACGGCGACCGGCACCCAGCTCCTGTCCACGGTCGCCCGCGACGCCGTCGACCTCCTCACCGGTCCGTACGCGGACCGCATCCGGATGTGCGCGGGTGACCGCTGCTACCTCCTCTACGTCGACACCTCACGCCCCGGCCGCCGCCGCTGGTGCTCGATGGAGCACTGCGGCAACCGCCACAAGGTCCGCGCCCACCGCATACGGCAGCAGTCCTAGAGAAAGGGTGATCCCCATGTCCGCTCGATCCACCGGACTCACCAAGGACGCCGGATGGCAGGTCGGTGTCTCCCGCACCCTGCCCCAATCGCCCGCCACCGTATGGGAGTTCATCAGCGGGCCGCGCGGGCTGGAGCTGTGGCTCGGGGCCGGGGCGCGGCTCACTCCCGAGCGCGGCACCGGATACGAGACCGACGCGGGAGCCACGGGTGAGGTGCGCGGCTACCGCCCCGGTGACCGTATCCGCGTCACCTACGGCGACACGACCGTCCAGGTCGCCGTCTCCGCGGCCGGGGGCGGCAGGGCGGTGCTCGTCTTCCATCAGGAGCGCATGGCGGGCCCGGAGGAGCGGGAGCGTCAAAGGGCCCACTGGCAGCGCGTGATGGACCAGGTCGCCGTCGAACTCGATCAACTGGCCTGACGGCCGCGGACCGAGGACCCGGCGGCGGTCACGAGTTCGCCGGGTCCACCGTCGCCTGGTGGACCTCGGCGAGGTGTTCCTCGGCCTTCAGCCACGGCAGGAACTGCGCGCCCCTGCGCCAGCCGCACGTGTCGCAGCTGATCGTGCGCTGCACTCCCGAGCGCCGGACCCGCACCGTGTGTTCCCGGCCGTGCTGGTCCCAGCGGGTCACCTTGCTCGTGTCGGTCTGCTGCATGACGTCTCCAGCCGTAGGGTCCGTGCGGTCCGTGCGGTCCGTGAGGAGTGTGCGGTCCGTGAGGAGTGTGCGGCAGGACCAACATCAACAGGGTGGATCCTCCGAGGAGTTGTCCCAGGCGTTACCTCGTGCGCCGTCCCGGACTCGGAGTCACACCACCACGCGCGGCAGCCGCAGGCTCAGGCCCACCGTCAGGACCACTCCGGCCAGTTGCGCCAGCAGGGTCGTCACCAGCGCGTCCCGCATGCCCATCCCCGGTACCAGCCCCAGGAACAGCGAACCGAGCGTGGCCACGCCCAGCGCCAGCGCCGACTGCTGGGTGGTGATCATCACGCCGCTGCCGACACCGGCCCGCGCCGGCGGGACCTCGGAGAGGATGATCCGGAAGACGATGGGGAGTTGGAGCGCCTGACCACCACCCGCGATCGCCACTCCGGTGAGCAGCAGGGGCCAGTGCGGCTCGGGCCAGGCCCGCCAGACGGCGAGGGTGACGAGGGCGAGACCCACGCCCTGGACCAGGCCGCCGGCCGTCACCACGCGGGAGCCGTACCGTGTCACCAGACGCGGCCCGGCCAGCGAGACCACGAAGAACACCACCGCCATGGGGGAGAGCGCGAGCCCCGCCGCCGTCGGCCCGAGCCGGGCTCCCTCCTGCAGAGCCACCGCGATGACGAACATGAACCCGCTGAACCCGATCGAGAACGGCAGGATCATCACCAGGCCCCGGCGCAGCGAGAGCAGCCGGAACAGGCTCGGTGGCACCAGTGGCGTACGGCCGAGACGGTCGGCGCGCCGCTCGACGAGATAGAAGGCGGCCGCGGCGAACGGGAACGCGGCCAGACCCAGCCAGGTCCACAGGGGCCAGCCCGCCGCCCGGCCCTCGGTCAGCGGGACCAGCAGCGTCAGCAGGGAGACCGCCAGCAGCACCGTGCCGGGGCCGTCCACCGGCTCGGGGCGGGCCGAGCGGGTCTCGGGCACCGCGCGGGCGGTGAGGACCAGCCCGAGAACGACCACCGGCACGTTGACCAGGAAGACGGAACGCCAGCCGGTGCCGGCGAGGTCGGCCGAGACCAGCACCCCGCCCAGGATCTGCCCGGCCACCATGGAGAGTCCGGCCGTGGCGCCGTACAGGCTCATCGCGCGGGCCCGGCGGGCGCCGGCCGTCGCCGACTGGATGGTGGCGAGCACCTGCGGGAGCATCGCGGCGGACGCGGCGCCCTGTGCGACCCGCGCGGCGACGAGGGTCCAGGCGTCCGGCGCGAGCCCGCACGCCAGCGAGGTCACCCCGAAGGCGGCCATGCCCCACAGGAACAGCCGCCGCCGGCCGAACAGATCGCCCAGTCGCCCGCCGAGCACGAGCAGGACGGCGTACGAGACGCCGTACCCGGCGACGACCAGCTCCAGCACGGCCTCGCTCGCGGCGAGGTCGCGGCCGATCGTCGGCAGGGCGACGTTGACGATGAAGAAGTCGATGAGGGGCAGCGCCGCGCCGAGCAGGACGGTGAAGAGTCCGAGATCGCCCAGTGCGGCGGGGGAGACGGGGGAAGGGCCGGCGGACTGGGCCGGTGTCGGTGTCGGTGTCGGTGTTGTAAGGCTCTCGGTCACATGAGCCAGGTTCGCGCGCCGCTCAGACTGGTACCAGAGTCTCTTCATCCTGGTACTGGCGGTACCTGGCAACAGGATCCGTACGGCGGCACCCTGGAGACATGACGACCACGTCCGCACCGGAGACACTCGCACGCCCCCGGGCCGGGGAGCCCGAACGCCCGCCCGCCGCACCCGAGTCGGTGATCCGGCGGCACGAACTCGCCGCCTTCCTGCGCCACCGGCGTGAGCACATCGCCCCCGAGCAGGTCGGCCTGCCCCGGGGCCGCCGCCGACGTACGCCGGGACTGCGCCGCGAGGAGGTCGCACAGCTCTCCGCGGTGGGCGTCACCTGGTACACCTGGCTGGAGCAGGCCCGCGACATCCATGTCTCCGGCCAGGTCCTCGACGCCCTGGCCCGCGCCCTGCTCCTGGACCCCGGCGAGCGCGCCCACCTCTTCAACCTGGCCGGGGCCGCCGACCCGGCGCCGGGGGCGCGGTGCCACACGATCACCGACGCGCAGTACGCCCTGCTGGAACAGCTGGAGCCCATCCCGGCGTCCATCCAGAACAGCCGCTACGACATCCTGGCCCACAACCGCACCTTCGGACTGCTTTTCTGCGACCTCTCCGAGGTGCCGCCCGAGGACATGAACTGCATGATCCTCGCCTACACCCACCCCCAATGGCGTGCCTCCATGGTCCAGTTGGAGGAGACCACCCGCTTCCTCGCGGGCAAGCTGCGCGCCGCGATGGCCGACCATCTCGCCGACCCGGCCTGGAAGACCCTGCTCAAGCGGCTGCGCACCGAGTCCGCCGAGTTCCGCTCGGCCTGGGAGCGGCACGAGGTCGTCGAGACCTTCAACAAGCGCAAGCAGTACCGCAACGCCCACGTCGGCCTCCTCGACGTCGACCACACCGACCTCTGGCTCGGCCCCCGCCCCGGCCCGCGCATGGTGACGTACGTACCGGCCGACGAGGAGACCCGAGGGCGCCTGGAGAAGCTGCACGCGATGGCCCTGGAGAGGGAGCGGGGGAGGGAGCAGGGGGAGAGGGCGGGGGAGGGCCGGGGACCGCTAGGGGACGGTGCGGCCCGGCGGGGCTTCTCGCGCAGTTCCCCGCGCCCCTGAAACTCTGGGGCGCCCCGCGCTTTCAAGGGGCGCGGGGAACTGCGCGAGCAACCACGACGCACCCGCAGTCGCCCTACGAGCGGAGCGAACCCGCCGCGTCCCGTACCTCCGGCGACTCCAGCCGCTTCGCCGTACGCGCAGCGGTCTCCCGCGCCCACGCGCCCGTGGTGACCGCGCCCAGCACCAGGACGGCGAAGCCGCACGCCGCGACGATCCACCAGGCGGGGCGGGCGGCCGACACGAACGCGTCGGCGTACGAGGACGCGCCGATGCCCGCCGCCAGGACCGCACCGATCACCGCGACCCCCAGGGTCTGGCCGATCTGGCGGCTGGTGGAGGCGACCGCCGCGGCGACCCCGGCCTGGGCGCGCGGCATCCCGGACACGGCCGTGTTGGTGATGGGCGCGTTGACGAAGCCGAAGCCGAGGCCGAACAGGACGTAGCCGATGACGAGGGTGACGTTCCCGGTCTCGGCCTCGAACGCGGCGAAGAGGCACCCGCTCGCGGTCATCGCGATCCCGGCGATCAGCAGCGGCAGCCGCGGCCCCCGGCTGCCGACCAGCCGGCCGGCGACGGGCGCGCAGACGAAGCACAGGATCGCCATCGGAAGCATCCACAGGCCGGCGTGCAGGGCGTCCAGGCCGCGCACGTTCTGCAGGTACAGCGTCGACAGGAACAGGAAGCCGCCGAGCCCGGCGAACGCGCTGACCGCTATCACCGTCGCCCCGCTGAACGGGGCCGAGCGGAAGAAGCGCAGGTCGATGAGGGGTTCCGCGCGGCGGGGCTCGTAGCGCAGGAGGCCGAGCAGCGCCGCGAGGGCGACCGCGCCGAGCCCGAGGGTCTCGGCGAGCGGCGCGGTCGGCGCCTCGATGATCGCGTAGGTGAGGGAACCGAGCAGCGCGATGACGAGGAGCTGCCCGACGGGGTCGGGGCGGCGGGCCTTGGGGGCGCGCGACTCGGGGACGAACCGCCAGGTCAGCAGGAGCGCGGCCAGTCCGACCGGCAGGTTGATCCAGAAGATCGAGCGCCAGCCGACCGACTCCACCAGCAGCCCGCCGATGATCGGTCCCGCGGCCATGGAGATGCCCACGACCGCGCCCCAGGCGCCGATCGCACGGGCCCGCTCACGGGGGTCCGTGAACGTGTTGGTGATGATCGACATGGCCACCGGGTTGAGCATCGAACCGCCGACGGCCTGCACCATGCGGAAGCCGACCAGCGACTCCAGGTTCGGCGCGAGGGAGCACAGCAGCGAGCCGACCGCGAAGACGACCAGGCCCGCCATGAAGACCCGCCTGCGGCCGATCCGGTCGGCGGTGGAGCCCGCCAGCATCAGCAGGGCCGCCAGGACCAGGGTGTAGGCGTCGATCGTCCACTGCAGGCCCGCGAGGCTCGCGTCCAGGTCACGCTGCATCGAGGGCAGGGCGACGTTCAGGACGGTGTTGTCCAGACTCACGATCAGCAGGCTGGTGCAGCAGATCGCGAGCACGAGCCGACGGTGGCGGCGGCTGAGCTCGGGCATGCGGCCCATCGTACGCCCGAGTCTGTAGTGCGCCTAACTAATGAATCGCGGGCACGGGCCCCCGTGCGTGACAATGGGGGAATGTCCACGCCCGTGTCCCTCGCGCCGGCCCCCCTGCGGATCGGCCCGCACACCGTCACCCCGCCCGTCGTCCTGGCCCCCATGGCCGGCATCACGAACGCGCCCTTCCGCACCCTGTGCCGCGAGTTCAGCGGCGGCAAGGGCCTGTTCGTCAGCGAGATGATCACCACGCGGGCCCTGGTCGAGCGCAACGAGAAGACCATGCAGCTGATCCGGTTCGACGCGACCGAGACGCCGCGCTCGATCCAGCTGTACGGCGTGGACCCGGCGACCGTCGGCAAGGCCGTCCGCATGATCGCGGAGGAGGGCCTCGCCGACCACATCGACCTCAACTTCGGCTGCCCGGTCCCCAAGGTGACCCGCAAGGGGGGCGGCTCGGCCCTCCCGTACAAGCGGAACCTGCTGCGCGCGATCCTCCGCGAGGCGGTGAGCGGGGCGGGCGACCTGCCGGTCACCATGAAGATGCGCAAGGGCATCGACGACGACCACATCACCTACCTCGACGCCGGCCGGATCGCCGTGGAGGAGGGCGTCACCGCCATCGCCCTGCACGGCCGTACGGCCGCCCAGCACTACGGCGGCACGGCCGACTGGGACGCCATCGCCCGCCTCAAGGAGCACGTCCCCGAGATCCCCGTCCTCGGCAACGGCGACATCTGGTCGGCCGAGGACGCGCTGCGGATGGTCCGTGAGACGGGCTGCGACGGAGTGGTCGTGGGGCGCGGCTGCCTGGGGCGGCCGTGGCTGTTCGCGGACCTGGTGGCCGCGTTCGAGGGACGTACGGCGGATCTCGCGCGGCCCGCGCTCCGGGAGGTCGCCGACGTCATGGTCCGGCACGCCACCCTGCTCGGTGAGTGGAGCGGCGACGAGGCGAAGGGGGTCGTGGACTTCCGCAAGCACGTGGCCTGGTACCTCAAGGGCTTCGCGGTCGGCTCCGAGATGCGCAAACGCCTCGCGGTCACCTCCTCCCTCGCCGAACTCCGCGCCGGGCTGGACGAGTTGGACCTCGACCAGCCCTGGCCCACCGGAGCCGACGGCCCGCGCGGCCGCACCTCGGGCAACAACCGCGTGGTCCTCCCGGACGGCTGGCTCAAGGACCCGTACGACTGTGCGGGCGTGGACGAGGAAGCCGAACTGGACACATCCGGGGGATAGCCGCCCCGCAAGGGGCGCGGGGAACGGCGCGAGCAACCACGACGCACCCGAGGTCGTCACATCACGCGCCCTGCCGAGCCCCGTAAGGGGCGCGGGGAACGGCGCGAGCCCCCCCCACGCACCCGCAGACGCCGATGCACGCTCACCCCCGAGCTGTCAGGCGCCCCACCAGGGGGCGCGGGGAACGGCGCGGGCAACCCCAACCCCAACCCCCACGCACCCGCAGACGCCCAAGCACACTCACCCCCACCCCCTCAGGCGCCCCCGCCCCACCCAGCGGAGCGATCACGCTCCGCCGACCGCCGTCAGCAGCGCCAGTGGCGCCGCCGCCGAGCGGGACTCCCGGACACACGCGTGCGGATACGGCACCGGCTCCGGATGCGTGTCCCGCCCGTACCCGGCCAGTACCTCCGGCAACCGGTGCCCCGCCGCCGTCGCCGCGTCCACCATGCCGGAGGCCACCGCCCGTGCCTCGTCGTGCAGCCCGTACCGCGCCAGCCCCAGCGTGATCAGCGCGTTGTCGTGCGGCCACACCGACCCCCGGTGGTACGACAGCGGGTGGTACGCGGGCTGCCCGGAGGCCAGCGTCCGCACCCCCCACCCGGAGAAGAAGTCCGGCTCCAGGAGCCGCCGGCCCACCAGCTTCCCGTACTCCTTGTCCAGCAGCCCCGACCACAGCAGATGCCCCGCGTCCGACGCGAGCGCGTCGACCTGCCGACCCTCGCCGTCCAGCGCCAACGCCGGAAAACCGTGCCCGGGCATCCAGAAGTCCCGCTGGAAACGGTCACGCAGATCGCCCGCGGCCTGTTCGAGCAGCGCCGCGTACACCTCGTCCTCCCAGACCGTGCGCGCCAGGACGGCGGTGCGGCGCAGCGCGTCGTAGGCGTAACCCTGGGCGCCCGCCGCCATCACCGGCCCGGCGGCGGGCCGGCCGCCGTCGGCGGAGCAGATGGCGCCGGGGGAGTCCTTCCAGTTCTGGTTGGCTAGGCCGCCCTGGTCGGCGCGGTAGACCAGATACCCGCGCGACGTGAGCCCGCCGTGGTCGAGCATCCAGCCGACGGCGGCCCGCGCCTGGGCCTCGATGCGGCGGGCCAGGGTGACGTCCCCGGTCTGCTCCACGTACGCGCCGAGCAGCACGAGGAACAGCGGGGTCGCGTCCACGGAGCCGTAGTAACGCCCGTACGGCACCTGCCCGAAGTGCGCCAGCTCACCGTGCCGCACCTCGTGCACGATCTTGCCGGGCTGGGCCACCGAGCCGACACCGACCTCCGTCGCCTGGGCCGCGGCGAGCGCGAGCAGGGTGGCGGCGGCCGGCTCCGGACGGTAGGGGAGCGCGAAGAGGGAGGTCAGCAGGGCGTCCCGGCCGAGGAGGGTGAGGAACCAGGGCGCTCCGGCGGCGGGCACCCGCAGGTTCTCCCCGTCCGGCCCGGTCGCCGGCACCTGGAGCGCGGCCAGATCCGCGAGACCGCGCGCACACGCGGCGGCCAGCTCCGGCCAGCCGGTGGGGAAGGCCACGCCCTCCATGAACTCGCCCTCCACCGCGAGCAGCCGGTCCCGTACCGCGTCCGGCGAGCGCGGCACCCGCACGGCCCGCCGGTCGCCGTGCGGCCGCGCCATCACCCGGCAGGTCAGCTCCGCCGAGCCGTGCGGCGCGATGTCGAGGGACCAGACCAGGCGCCGCGCCCCCGTCCCGGTCTCCTCCACACCGTCCGGCGCCGGCTCGGCCGTCACCGTCGTGCACGACCGCCACTCGCCCCGCCGGTAGGTGAACTCCACACCGTCGTCGAGGACGTCACGCTTCCTGACGACACCGCTCTTGGCGTAGGTACGGAAGTCGGAGCGCAGCTCGAACTGGTCGGTGAAGTCGGCGTCCGCCGTGATCGCGATCCGGACGGTCGTCGCCACCGGACGGTTGCTCGTGATCCGCAGGGTCTCCACGAACGCGCTGTCGGAGACGGCCTGTTCACGGAAGAGGGTGTACGCGGGCGGCTCCCGGCGCCCGCCCCGGGGCACGAGCACACAGCGTGCCGTGTCTCCGTCGGCGACCGGTGTCAGCGTCTCGGGGACCGCGCCGTCGACGGTCAGCTGCCACCGGCTCAGATGCCGGGCGTCCCGCACGAACAACCCGTCCGGCGCGCTGCCGCCCCGCACTCCGCTGATGTCGCCGCCGTCGCCCACGGCGGCGAACGTCCCGCCGCGCACGAGCAGGTGCTGCCGGTCCGTCATCCCCGGTCCCCTCCCTGGTCACCCATGCCGAACACGACCTCGTCGTCGTGATGCCGTTCGCCGTACGATCCGTGGTGCCACCCGTGGTCACGATCATGATCACGGTCATGGTCATGGTCATGGTCGACGCCGCTGTCGTGGCCGTCGTCGTCGCTGTGGCCGGGGTCGTGGTCCAGGTCGCCCCGGTGGAGCAGGTCGAGGGTGAGCGCGGCGGTCCAGCCGAAGCCGAGCGCCCCGCACGCCTCGCCGGTGTACGGGTCCACGTACTCGGCGAACCCGGAGGCACCCGCGGTCTCCAGCATCGCCGCCCGCAGCGCGTCGGCCCGGCCCGGCTCCCCGTGCCGTCTGAGCCCTCGCTCCAGCATCCAGTTGGTGTTGAACCAGGCGGGCCCGCGCCAGTACCGGTGGGGGTCGAAGGCGTCCCCGGTCAGGTCGTACGACGGCACGAGCCGGGTGCTCACGCCGAGTCCGAAGCGCGGACCGTGGACCGTGCGCACGAGCGCGGACGCGTGGTCGCGCGGGAGGCCGGGGAGCAGCAGGGGCAGGAGACCGGAGACGCCGCGCTCCGGTAGGAGGGCGTCCGTGGTGACGTCCCGGCAGAGGAACATCTCCTCGGCGGGGTCCCACAGCCGCTCCACCAGCGCCGCCGTCAGGCGTTCGGCGCGCGCGTGCCGGGCGGTCCCGGGAGCGCCCAGCTCCCGGGCGATGCGGGCGAGGGCGTGCTCGGAGGCGATGAGGAGGGCGTTGAAGGCCGGGTCCTCGACGGCGAACTCGCCCTGTCCGTCGGCATACCCGCCGTCCCGGTAGTCCGCCGCCAGCCGCACGTACCGCCCGTAGTCCAGATCCGTCGGCCGGTCCTCGGCCGCGCCGTGGTCGAGGTCGGCGCGACGGAAGGAGCGGGCCGGGGCGGGGGTGATCCGGGCGAGGGGCGCGTCCCAGGCCGGGCTGTTGTCCATGCCCTGCTCCCAGGGGTGGACGACCGACACCAGGCCGCCGCCGCCCAGGTCGCGGCGGTGCAGCAGATAGCGGTGCCAGGCCGCCAGCCGCGGGTACGTCCGGGCCAGGAAGCCGCGCGCCCGGGAGAGCCCGGGGTCCGCGCGGTGCACCAGCCACGCCGCCAGCGCGTGCACCGGCGGCTGCACGATCCCCGACGTCTGCGGGGTGCGCGGGGCGCCCGCGGCGCGTCCCGCGGTCGAGGAGCGCCAGAAGTCCGGGCTCGGGAAGTACGCGTCGAGCGGCACGGCGGAGTTGAACACGATGTGCGGGATCCGTCCGTCGTCCCACTGCGCCCCGAGGAGCGTCTCCAACTCGGTCTGCGCCCGCAGCGGCGACAGATGACGCAGCCCGATCGCGATGAACGCCGAGTCCCACGACCACTGGTGGGGGTACAGCGTGCGCGAGGGCACCGTGGACCTCCCGGTCCAGTTGTCGTCCAGCACCCGCGCCGCGGCACGGCGCAGCGAACCGGTCGAGAGGGCCGGGACGGCCGGGGAAGCCGGGGCGGCCGGGGAAGCCGGGGCGGCCGGGGAAGCCGGGGCGGCCGGGGAAGCCGGGGCGGCGGTCGGGGTGGCCGGGTCGGGCACCGGCGTCGGCGCTGCCGGATCGTATACATCGCCGCCGACGTGCGCGTCCGTCCCGGACCGACGGGCGGTGAGCTGGGTAGTGCGATCCACGCAGGGCTCCCTGAGGACAAGGTGCCGACCGGTTCGGCAGTAGCTACCGTAGAGTTACGTCTACTTAACACGCAAAACCCAATATGTAATGCAGAGTTGGTGAACGCAAGAGGGTGCGCGGGAGTGAATGCCGGCGAAGCCGCGACAATGGCGGCATGAGCGGAAGGGGCGTGAGGGTGGGCAGTCATGCCGGTGCCGGAGATCTGCTGGAGCTGGTCCGCAGCGGCCGGGCGACCACCCGCGGCGCGCTCCAGCAGGCCACCGGCCTGTCCCGGGCGACCGTGGGCCAGCGTCTGGACCGTCTCTTCCGCGCGGGCTGGCTCCGCGAGGGCGCCGGCGGACCCGTCGGTTCCCCGCTCGGCGGACGCCCGTCCATCACCCTGGAGTTCGACGACGCGCACGCCCTCGTCCTCGCCGCCGACCTCGACACCCGCCACGCCCGCGCCGCCCTCCTCTCGCTCACCGGCGAGATCCAGGCCGAACACACCGGCACCCTGGTCATCGAGGACGGCCCCGACGTCGTACTGGACGAACTGGGGCGCTGGTTCGCCGAGTTGCTGGCGAAGGAGGGGCGCCCGGCGCACGCGGTCTGCGGCATCGGCCTCGCCGTGCCCGGTCCCGTCGACACCGACACCGGCCGGGTCGTCCAGCCGCCGATCATGCCCGGCTGGGACGGCTACGACATACGAGCCCGCCTGGCCCGTGCCTTCGCCGACCACGCGTCCGGCCCGGCCGGCGTCCCGGTCCTCGTCGACAACGACGCCAACCTCATGGCGTACGGCGAACAGCGCACCGGATACGCCGACTGCTCGGCCTTCGCGCTGGTCAAGGTCTCCACGGGTATCGGTGCCGGCGTGGTGGTCGGGGGCTCGATATACCGGGGCGTCGACGGCGGCGCCGGCGACATCGGCCACATCCGGGTCCCGCAGGGCGCGGACGCGCTGTGCAAGTGCGGTTCGTACGGCTGTCTCGCGGCGGTCGCGAGCGGCGGCGCCGTGGCGCGACGGCTGGCGGAGACGGGGGTGCCCGCGGCCTCCGGCTCGGACGTACGCGATCTGCTGACCGCCGGGCACCCGGGCGCGACGGCACTCGCGCGGGAGGCGGGCCGGGTCGTCGGGGACGTCCTGGCGACGGTCGTGACCCTGCTGAACCCGGGCGTCCTGATGATCGCCGGGGACCTGGCCGGAACCCCCTTCCTCACGGGCGTACGCGAACTGCTCTACCAGCGGGCCCTGCCCCGCTCCACGGCCCACCTGGACGTGGTGACCTCCAGGTTGGGGGAGCGGGCGGGGCTGATCGGGGCGGGTGCCCAGGTCGTCGAGCACCTGTACGCGCCGGAGCGTGCGGAGGAGCGGCTGGCGGCGCTGGGGGTGTGAGACGGGCCGCCGCTCATCCGTGCGCGCCGGAGTGCGCCCTGGTCCGGGCCGGGTGCGTCTGTCCGGCACAGCGGACTGCGGCCCCGTGCGGCCTGCCGGCGGCCGGGGCGGGGCAGGGGCAGGGGCAGGGCCGACCTGGTCGAGGCCCGGCGCCCGCGACCCGTATGACGGGCGTGTTTCCGTCCCGAGTGCCGGTCCGCATGGTGAAATCCGGGCTCTCCGAAGAGCGTGATTCTCGCCACCCCTGATAGGGGTTGCGCTCAGATGAGCGAATCGCGCGCGGTTCCGCGACTTCAAAGGGTGGCACTCGGTGCCACCCTTTGATCGTTCATCGAGCGAACTCAGGCGTGCCGAATGCCGCTCATCTGAGCGCCGAAGCGGCCTTGTGTGCCGGGGCGCGTTCAAGAGGTGAACACATTCCCGCGCTGTTCCTTGCCAAGCCTTGACTTTCGATCTCCTGGCGGACGGGTGGTTACAGGCGCATGACGCGCAAGTGGACGTACCCAGGTGCCTTCGATCTGGGTATGTTCCTGGCCGTCAGGGCAGCCACCGCGTCCTCAAGGAGTTGGGACCTGTGTCGGAAAACAAAGATCCCCACGTAGGCCACGTAGCTCAGAGTGTTGAGGGCGTGAAGTTTGTTTATGACTTCACCGAAGGCAACAAGGACCTCAAGGACCTCCTCGGCGGCAAGGGCGCGAACCTCGCCGAGATGACCAACCTCGGTCTCCCCGTTCCTCCCGGCTTCACCATCACCACCGAGGCATGCAAGGTCTACCTCGACAGCGGCGACGAGCCCGCGGCGCTCCGTGACGAGGTCACCGCCCACCTTGCGGCCCTCGAAGAGAAGATGGGCAAGAAGCTCGGCCAGGCCGACGACCCGCTCCTCGTCTCGGTCCGCTCCGGCGCGAAGTTCTCGATGCCCGGAATGATGGACACGGTCCTCAACATCGGACTCTCCGACAAGTCGGTCCAGGGCCTCGCCCAGCAGGCCGGCGACGACCGCTTCGCCTGGGACTCCTACCGCCGTCTCATCCAGATGTTCGGCAAGACGGTGCTCGGCGTCGACGGCGACCTCTTCGAGGAGGCGCTGGAGGCGGCCAAGGCCGCCAAGAAGGTCACGGTCGACACGGAGCTGGAGGCGGCCGACCTCAAGAAGCTCGTCACCAAGTTCAAGAAGATCGTCAAGACCGAGGCCGGCCGGGACTTCCCACAGGACCCGCGCGAGCAGATGGACCTCGCCATCCACGCCGTCTTCGACTCCTGGAACACCGACCGCGCCAAGCTCTACCGCCGCCAGGAGCGCATCCCCGGCGACCTCGGCACGGCGGTCAACGTCTGCTCGATGGTCTTCGGCAACCTGGGCCCCGACTCCGGCACGGGCGTCGCCTTCACCCGCGACCCCGCCTCCGGCCATCAGGGCGTCTACGGCGACTACCTGCAGAACGCGCAGGGCGAGGACGTGGTCGCGGGCATCCGCAACACCGTCCCGCTGGCGGAGCTGGAGGCCATCGACAAGAAGTCGTACGACCAGCTGATGCAGATCATGGAGACCCTGGAGAACCACTACAAGGATCTCTGCGACATCGAGTTCACCATCGAGCGCGGCCAGCTGTGGATGCTCCAGACGCGGGTCGGCAAGCGGACCGCCGGTGCGGCCTTCCGTATCGCCACGCAGCTGGTGGACCAGGGCCTGATCGACGAGGCGGAGGCCCTCCAGCGGGTCACCGGCGCCCAGCTCGCCCAGCTGATGTTCCCCCGCTTCGACGAGGACGCGAAGGTCGCCCAGGTCGGCCGCGGCATCGCCGCCTCCCCGGGCGCGGCGGTCGGCAAGGCGGTCTTCGACTCGTACACGGCCGTGAAGTGGTCGCGGTCGGGCGAGAAGGTCATCCTGGTCCGCCGTGAGACCAACCCCGACGACCTCGACGGCATGATCGCGGCCGAGGGCATCCTCACCTCGCGCGGCGGCAAGACCTCCCACGCGGCCGTGGTCGCGCGCGGCATGGGCAAGACCTGTGTCTGCGGCGCGGAGGAGCTTGAGGTCGACACCAAGCGCCGCCGGATGACGGTCCCCGGCGGCCATGTGGTGGAGGAGGGTGACCTCATCTCCATCGACGGCTCGTCCGGCAAGGTCTACCTGGGCGAGGTCCCGGTCGTCCCCTCCCCGGTCGTGGAGTACTTCGAGGGCCGGATGCACGCAGGCGCCAACGACGCCGACGAACTGGTCGAGGCGGTCCACCGGATCATGGCCTTCGCGGACCGCAAGCGCCGCCTGCGGGTCCGGGCCAACGCCGACAACGCCGAGGACGCGCTGCGCGCCCGCCGCTTCGGCGCCCAGGGCATCGGCCTGTGCCGTACGGAGCACATGTTCCTCGGCGACCGCCGTGAGCTGGTCGAACGCCTGATCCTGGCCGACACGGAGGCGGAGCGCGAGGATTCCCTCAAGGCCCTGCTGCCGCTGCAGAAGCAGGACTTCGTGGAGCTGTTCTCCGCGATGGACGGCCTCCCGGTGACGGTCCGTCTCCTCGACCCGCCGCTGCACGAGTTCCTCCCGGACATCACGGAACTGTCGGTCCGCGTGGCCCTCGCGGAGTCCCGCCAGGAGCCCCACGAGAACGAACTCCGTCTCCTCCAGGCCGTCCACCGCCTGCACGAGCAGAACCCGATGCTGGGTCTGCGCGGTGTGCGTCTCGGGCTGGTGATCCCCGGCCTGTTCACGATGCAGGTACGGGCGATCGCGGAGGCGGCGGCCGAGCGGAAGAACGCGAAGGGCGACCCGCGCGCCGAGATCATGATCCCGCTCGTCGGCACGGTCCAGGAGCTGGAGATCGTCCGCGAGGAGGCGGACGCGGTGATCGCTGAGGTCGAGGCGGCGACGGGGGTGTCGTTGAAGCTGTCGATCGGCACGATGATCGAACTGCCGCGTGCCGCGCTCACGGCCGGTCAGATCGCGGAGGCGGCGGAGTTCTTCTCCTTCGGCACGAACGACCTGACGCAGACGGTGTGGGGCTTCAGCCGCGACGATGTCGAGGCCTCCTTCTTCACGGCGTACCTGGAGAAGGGCATCTTCGGCGTCAGCCCGTTCGAGACGATCGACAAGGACGGTGTGGGCTCGCTGGTCAAGCTGGCGGCTGAGGCGGGCCGTGCCACCCGCCCCGACCTCAAGCTCGGCGTCTGCGGCGAGCACGGCGGTGACCCGGAGTCCGTCCACTTCTTCCACGAGGTGGGCCTCGACTACGTCTCCTGCTCCCCGTTCCGCATCCCGGTGGCCCGCCTGGAGGCCGGCCGCGCGGCCTCCCAGTCCACGGGCAGCGACCACCGCTGAGCCGACCGGCCAAGGCCACGGACCCCGGAACCGCCGCTTGTCCCCGACCGACCCTCACCGATGGGCGGCGGTTCCGGATCACGAAGAGAGGGCGGCACCCCGTGCGGGGGGTGCCGCCCTTTTTGTTGCGCGGGGGCGTGCTTCAAGATCACCTGAATTGGTGGTGATTGGGCAGATTGATCGTTTCTGTGTGAAGTTGGAGCGTTACAGTCCGTGATTCATGGTGGTCGTTGGGCTGCCGTTGGACACGGAGGTGCGCATGAAGAGGGCGATGGTCGGGGTCGTGGCTGCGGGGCTGCTTCTCACGGGGGCGGGGGTGGCGCTTGCGGCGCAGCAGCAGGGGAGTATTCCGCTGCTGGATACGCGGGGCGTGGAGTTTGCCGAGGGGCACTACAAGTTCAATCCGCCAGGCACCAATCACGGTGCTTTCGAGTGGTCCGGGCTACTGAGGGACATCGACACCGGCGACGGACACAACGTGTACGTGCAGGTCAGGGTCGAGGGGCATGGCTGGGCGCGTTACTACGGGAAGCAGCAGAGGGAGGTCAGGATGCATCACTTCAACTGGAGCGGTGCTCAGCAGTACACGAACGACGCGAAGATCCGAGCCTGCCGTGACCGTGGTTCTTTGCGCCCGGACAACTGCTCGCCGACCCTGAGCCTCCACTACGACCGCGACTGAGACTTTCCGTATCCACAGCCCAGGCGGTCCCGCCTGGCTCGTGCACTCTCTTAGGGGAACGAGATCGATACATCAGAAGTCCTTTCTGCCCAGGGGGTCGACCTGCTCTACGGGGAGACCCACGCTGTTAGGCGCGCGGAGATCTCCCTGCGCCGGGGAGAGGTCGCGGCGATCACCGGGCAGAGTGGTTCTGGGAAGTCCTCCCTGCTGTACTGCCTGGCAGGGGTGCTGCCGGTGGCTCGTGGTGAAGTTCGCTTCGAGGGACGGCGTCTCGCGGAACTCGACGACGAGGAGCTCAGTCAGCTGCGCAGAGAGCGGTTCGGGTTTGTCTTCCAGTATGGCGAACTCCTTCCGGAGTTGACGGTGGAGGAGAACACCGCCCTCCCGTTGCGGCTTGCTGGACAACGCAAGAAGGAGGCGCTCGCCGCGGCTGGAGAGGTGCTCGGGCGACTGGGCCTCGCGGACCTGCGGGAGCGGCGGCCCTCCCAGGTGTCCGGGGGGCAGAGTCAACGTGTCGCGGTGGCACGGGCGTTGGTGCACCGGCCGGCGGTTGTATTCGCCGACGAGCCGACCGGATCGCTCGACAGCTCCAATGCATCGGCCGTGTTGGAGGAGTTCCTTGCCCTAGCCCGGTCACAAGGGACGGCTGTGGTGCTGGTGACGCACGACTCCGAGGTCGCCTCCCGCGCGGACAGCCGCTTCACGATGTGCGACGGCGTCCTCTCGGCTGAGGTGCGGGAGGTGTCGTGAAGGAACTCCTCCTGGGGTTTCGGCTGCTCCTGGGAGCCGGACGCGGGAGCCGGGTGCGCTTCCTGCTCATGGTCGCGGGAAGCGCGATCGGAGTGTGCTGTTTGGCCGTTGTCCTCGCCATTCCCGGGATCCTGGAAGCGCAGGACGGGCGCAAGGCAGCGCGTGTCCCGGACTGCAAGCGGGAAGCCAACGGGGTGAAGTGTGTCGCGACCGAAGGTGACCCCTTCGAACTCACCCGAACGGACCCCTATGGTTCAGAACCCCTCACGCGGGTCTTCGTGGCCCGGGGGGCCAGGCGTATCGTGCCTCCGCCGGGCCTGAGGGAACTCCCTGCCCCAGGCGAGTTGTTCGTATCCCCGCGGTTGCGCGAGGTGCTCCACCGAGAACCCGCGCTGGCCCAGCTTCTACCAGGTGACGACAACGGGACCATCAGCGCCCAGGGGCTGGCCCACCCCGACGAACTGTATGCGTACGTGGGCGTCGGCCGGGAGGAACTCGAAGACGGCGGCGAGCGTGTGACGACTTTCGGCAGGAGCTACGCCGACTATCCCACCCTGGAACCCTCGACGCTCGACATCGTGCGGTTCACGCTCGCCGGTGTCGTGCTACTGCCTCTGGTGGTGTTCCTGTCCGTGTGCGCCAGGCTCTCGGCGGCAGCGCGCGCCAGACGGCTGGCTGCTCTGAGACTGCTGGGCCTGAGCAGGAAAGGCACCCAGCGGGTCAACGCCGCCGAGACCGTCGCGGCCGCGTCGTTCGGTGCAGCGCTGGGGCTGGTCGCCTACTCGATCACGAACCAACTCGTCTCGCGCATCGGAGTGCCCGGCTTCAAGTGGTACCCCGGCGATGGGACGCTGTCTCTGTCCACGGTCTTGATCTGCGGCGTCGGCTGCCCCGCACTCGCCTGGTACGTGGGCCGGGCCAGTGCGCGGAAGGCGGCGGCGAATCCACTGGCCGTTCGACGAAGTGCTGTGGAGAGGGCGCCTGGAAAGTGGGGGCTGCTTCCACTGGTGCCGGGTATGGGCATCGTGATCGCGTACTGCGTGGCTGGGATGACGGACAACGCCCCCCGGGACACGGCACTCTCGTCGATCCTCATGCCCCTCGCTGTCGTTCTGGTCGGCATCGGGCTCGTGATGCTGCTGCCGGTCTTCTCCCGGGCCCTTTCGCAGTGGATGGCCCGCGCCACCCACTCTGTCTCCCTCGGCCTGGCCATGCGGCGCAATGAGGTAGAACCCGGGGGCGCGCTACGAGTCGCCACCGGGCTTGTCGTCCTGGTCTTCGCGGCTTCACTGGTGCAGGGAGTGTTGATCGAACTCGACCAGGTCAGCAAGAACACCTTGCCCATCCAGGAGTACAACATCCCGCTCGAAGGAGTCACCGAGGAGAAGCAACGGGCCTTGCAGGACGTGAAGGGTGTTCGCGCGCACGCCACGGTCTTGGAGTCCCGCTCAAATGCGGACGTCGACCATGTGGTGCCGAGCATCAGAGCTGTCGTGGCCACCTGCGCCCAACTTCGCGGCATCCTGTCGAGGGTCGACAGGTGCGTGGACGACCGCCCTGTACGCCTCTGGGATCCGCAGCAGGTCTACGAAGAGGACAGCAAGCCGGGTGCGCGCTTCCTCTTCGACATGCGAAAGGGAAACAACCGGCAGGCTATGAGCGTGGAGGTGCCACGGGAGACGGTGAGGTTCAGGGGCTATCCGGGCTGGCCGATTTTCGGCAGCGGAGACGTGCTCGTGCCGCCCTCCTCCGTGCCGGAGGGCTACCGCCCGGACCGAGCCACCCTCAACCTCTTCAGCAGCTCCGCCCCCGAAACCGTCCGCGCCGTTCTCGACGGCATCGGTGGTGTCGACCCCACCACCGAGGTCGGGACGCCCGGCGTGGTCGTCACCTCTCTCCAGCAGATCACCGTGGTCAAGAGTCTCCTGGGCATCGGCATGGTCCTGGGGCTGATCATCGGCGTCGCCGCCTACCTGGTCGCCGCCACCGACCGTGCCGTGGAGCGGAAGCCGCAGGTCACCGCGCTGTCCCTGCTCGGTGCCCGGCCCCGCACGCTGCGGGCCGTGCAGGTCGCCCAGGTGGTCGTGCCCTTGGCCGTGGGCCTCGCCCTGGCCGTGGTGCTGGGCAAGCTCGCCGAGTCCAGCTATCTGGTGACCGGGGGCGGTGCCGTCTACTGGGACGGCGCCGGGGTTCCCCTGCTGCTGGCCTGCGCGCTCGGGGCGGTGGCGGTGGCCGCCGCCGGGGCGTTGCCCCTCGTCGGGCGCCGGATCGACCCGGAGTTGATCCGGCGGGACTGAGCGGCGCGGCAGCGACGCGCCATGGGGGCGGCACCCCGCACGGGCGTCGCCCCCTTTCGCGTCGCCGGGCAAACTCCGTGGCCGGCGCACCGGATCCCTGGATACCGTCGGTGGCCCCGGCCGGCCGAACCCGCGGTCGCCGTGTGGCTGGAGAGCGGACCGAGCCCGTGAACGCGCAGCGAGAGACGACGACCCTGTGGCGGCCCACCGGTCCCGTGGAGCTGGAGTTGGTGCGGGAGTCGGGGTGGCGGGCCTGGCCTCCCCGGCTGCCCGAGCAGCCGATCTTCTACCCGGTGCTCAACGAGGCGTACGCGGTGCGGATCGCGCGGGACTGGAACGTGAAGCACGACGGGGCGGGCTTCGTCACACGGTTCGAGGTCGAGGCGGAGTTCCTGCGCCGGTACCCGGTACGGCAGGCCGGCGGCGAGACCATCCTCGAGCTGTGGGTCCCGGCGGAGGACCTGGAGGAGTTCAACGCGCACCTCGTGGGCGGGATCGAGGTCGTGCACGAGTTCCGGTGAGCCGGCCCGCGGGCGGCGGGGAACCGCCCGCCGCCCGCGTCGCTCGGCGCCTCGTCGCCCGTGTCAGCTCCGCACGGTCGTCGCCGTGCGGGACGGCCTGGGGATGGACACCGGGCGGCCCGTGCCGCGCTCGCCCGCGATCTCCCGAAGGACCCGGGCCAGCTCGTCGTGCAGGGCGTCGCTGATCTCATGTGCTTGGGGGGTGTCGACGTGCAGCATGTTGACGTGGAGGCCCGTGGCGGTGCGGTGGAACCAGTGGCTGATGCCGTTGCCGCGGGCGGCCCAGACGTGCAACATCGGCTTCCAGAGCGGGTGTTGCCGACCTCCAGGGGTGCGGCGGAAGTCGATGTAGGAGAAGAAGTTCACCGGGAACGGCCAGTGGTGCAGGGTGAACGACTCGGGTGCCAGTAGCTCCCACGCCCGTACGAAGGGGATGCCGGCGTGCCGCTGCAGCTCCCCGTAGGCCGTGCGGGCCCGCGCGATCGTGGCCGCGTGGTCGGCTCCGCCCTCGGCGACCCGGAACTCGATCGGCATCGTGTTCACGAACCATCCGATGGAGTGCTGCCACGGGTTCGGGGCGCCTCCCGCTGTCCCGCCGCCCTCGTCCGCCCGCTCGCTGATGGGCAGCAGGCCCCGGTAGACCCCCGGCCCCCCGAACCGGTGCTGAGCCGTGGCCGCGGCGGCCAGTACGGCCGTGAAGACGCTGCCCCCCGACGCGCGGGCGCCCGCCGCGAGCGCGTCGGTGTGCGGCGCGTCCAGGAGAGGGAGGGCCCGGTTCACGAGGGGGTAGAGGCGGTCTTCCGGCACGCCCAGGTCGAAGGGGAACCGGGGGAAGAAGCCGCCGTTCCCGCGGATGAAGTCCTTCCAGTACGTCAGACGTTCGTCGTCGGCGCCGAGGGAGGCATAGCGGCGGCGCTGGTCGTCGCCGAAGATCAGGTAGCTTCCCGCCGGGGGGAGCTGAGGGGGCCGCTCGGCGACGAGGTCGGCGTACGCGGTCTGGAGTTCGTTCACGACGACCGGCATGGACAGGCCGTCGCACACGATGTGGTCGAAGCAGAGGTAGACCGTCGCGCTCGCCTCGCGGACCACCGCGCCCATGAGGAACAGCGGCCAGGACAGGGTGTCGATGCTCTTGAACGTCTTGTCGAGGTGGGTGTGCAGCTCGTCCCCGGTGGGAAAGTCACCGACCCGCTCCGTCTCCAGGACGATGGATTCGGGTGCCAGCGCCGTGCAGTTCAGGTCACCGGCCAGGCGCCGGAACTCGCTGCGGAGCACCTCGTGCCGCCGTACGAGGAGCAGGAGCGCCGATTCGAGGGCCCCGAAATCCAGGGGGCCCGCGATCTCGAAGGTCACCGTGATCGAGCTGGCGATCCCTTCGCTCGTGCTTCGCGTCGCCTCGGACGACAAGTGGTGCTTGTCCTGGTTGAACGATGCCGATTTCAGCGGGGCCGGGGAGGACGCGGGGGAGGGGCATGACGCCGATTCGGGAGAGGAATCCTTTCCGTCCCGGGGGGAGTTCTTCGTCCGCAGGGACCAGGCGATGACGGTCCCGGGTGCGATGGTGGCGTCGGAGAAAGGAATCTGCAGCACTCGGCGACTTTCTGTTCGTGACGTACCGGAGCAAGAACTACGGGTTCAGGGATTATGGGTTCTTTGATTGTGCGGAGGGGAGGGGGAGTTGGGGGAAAATCGGGTCGGGAGGCAGGGGTGCGGAGCGAATTGCGTATCAAGTGAGGTGGACCGAGAGGGAATGCACCGCTGTGTCGACACCGTTCTCGGCGCGGACGAGAGGGGCGATCTCGCCCGCCCGGTGCCGCAGGTGCCGGTCCGTCACCGCCGTGTTGATCGCCTCCGCGAGTCCGTGGGCCGTGAGGGTGCGGGCGGTGAGGGGGGCGGGGGCCACACCGAGCGCCCGCATACGGGCCGACCAGTGGGTCTGGTCGCCCATATGGGGGCACAGGACCTGAGGGCGGCCCGCGGCGAGGGCCGCGCCGGCGGTGCCGGCACCGCCGTGGTGGACGATCGCGGCCGTACGGGGGAAGAGCCAGTCGTGCGGGGCCTGTTCGATCGTCAGGATGTCGGGGGGCGAGGAGCCGCGGTCACCCGCGGCCGTCTGGATGCCGCCCCACCCGGTCGCGACCACCGCCCGTACGCCGGTGAGCCGGATCGCCTCGGTGACCAGCGCGTTGTTGCGGTGGGCGTGGGTGCCGGCCATGCTGCCGAAGCCGACGTAGACCGGGGGCGGGCCCTCGTCGAGGAAGCGGGTCAGCTCTCCGGGGGGCGTCCAGTCGGGGCGGGCGGGCAGGTACCAGAAGCCCGTGGTGTGCACGGCGTCGCCCCATGCCGGGTCGACCGGTGTGACGTGCCGGCTGAACGGCTGCAGGACCGGACGCCTCCTGCCCTCGGGATTCCGTAGCCACCGCCGGGCGCCGTGACGGCGCGGGGGCAGGCCCAGTTCGGTCGTCCGCCAGCGCTCCACCTCGTGGGACCGTTGCGCCGCCGTGACCAGGGCGTAGGTGCTCCGGTTGAGCTGCCGCGGCACGCGGGGGAGCGGCACCAGCCGGCAGGGGAACGCGCTGGAGGGGATCCAGCCGGGCTGCAGGGCCACGACGACCGCGGGTACGTCCAGCATGTCGGCCACGTATTGGGCGGGGAACGCCGCCGAGTGCACCACCGCGGCCAGGTCGCCGTGGTCGTGGGCGATGGCCGCCACATCGCGCAGCGGGGCGATCAGCAGGCGTTTGAGGCGGGCCACGGTCCGGGCGGCCGCGATGCTGCCGCGTACCCCCGTCAGGCCGTTGTCGATGACCCCGCGGGTCGCCGACTCGTCGAGGATCCTGGTCGGGCCGTCGTCGATCGCGGCGAATTCCACCCCGTACGCGGCGGCGTCGGACGCGTAGGCGAAAGGGGCCGCCAATAAAGGGTGATGGCCGTGGCGACGCAACGCCACGGCCAATGCGAGAAAGGGTTGTACGTCCCCGCGAGTACCGCATGCCGCCAGGAGAACCTTGCGCGGGCGAGCACCGGACCCGAGGCTTTCCGACCCCGATTCTTTGGGCATGACCACGCGCTGAACCTAGCAGAAGTGAATTCGAACAAGTCCTGCGTGACAATGAGTTCGACGATTTATGGGATGGTCATTCATCGGGCTTGAACGACGGGTTCGGCGGTCAGGTGCGGAACGGGCCCGTCACCTCGTACGTGATGCCGCCCGACGAACTGCCGCTCGTGCCGCGCTGGCTGGAGAAGTAGAGGCGGCTGCCGTCGGGGGAGAAGGCGGGGCCGGTGATCTCGGACGCGGACTGGCCTTCGAGGCGGAGGAAGGGGGCGACGATGTCGTCCGGGGTGATGAGGCAGATCTCCATGGTGCCCCCGTCCTCGGCGACGTAGAGGTCACCGGAGGAGGTGCCGGTGATGTTGTCGACTCCGGTGAGGGGAGCCGTGCCGGAGGTGACGAGGGAGTCGTCGTACGCCGGCTCGTAGGTTCCGGCGGCGAGGTCGAGCTGCCAGACACGGTTGTCGCCCTTGGTGGTGAACCAGACCGTGTCGTCGGCGTAGTAGCACCCCTCGCCCCCGTTGAAGGACTTCGAGCCCGAGACCTGGGTGCGGGTGCTGGTGGGGGAGCCGTCGGGGTCGGGGACGTTCGCCCAGGTGTAGGAGCCGGAGGCGGCGCTGCCGGCGACCATGACCTGGAGGGTGCCCGCGGACAGGTCGCCCCAGGTCGTGGGGACGAAGCGGTAGAAGCGGCCGTTCGTCTCGTCCTCGGTCAGGTAGACCACCCGGCGGACCGGGTCGGCCGCCGCCGCCTCGTGCTTGAAGCGGCCCATCGCGTCCCGGCGGACCGCGGCGGCGACCCCCCACGGGTCGGTCTCGTAGACGTAGCCGCGGTCCACCTCCTCGCAGGACAGCCAGGTGTTCCACGGGGTCGTGCCGCCCGCGCAGTTCTGACGGGTGCCGGACAGGACGCGGTACGCCGACGTGACCTGGCCCGTCGGGGAGAACCGCACCGCGCTCGCGCCACCGGAGGGGTTGATCTCCGAGTTGGACACGTAGATCCAGCCGGTGCCGTCCGCGTAACAGGCGCCGCCGTCGGGGGCGTTGTGCCAGGTGTAGGAGGTGCCGGGGACCGTCTGCCCGGAGCGGGCGATCACCCGGCTGGTGAAGCCGCTCGGGAGCCTGACGCCGTTCGCGTCGGCCGAACCGAGCGCCCCGTACGGGCCGGCGCCGGGCTGGGCGGGCGCCGCGGCGGGGGCGGCGCGCCCGGGGCGGACCCGCGTGGCGCG
>NZ_JBHVDD010000004.1:0-147088 GCF_042802995.1 Streptomyces sp. NPDC057438 | reverse complement strand
GGGGTGTTCCCGCGGGTGGGGCGCCTGCGGCGGTGGGGGGGGGCCCACCGGCGCGCCCGGTCGGGGCGGGCGCGGGGGGGGGGGGGCGCCGCGTCCGCGGCGCCGCGCCAGAGGGTTCCGCCGAAGGCGGCCGACGTGCCGCCGAGCACGGCCGCGCGCAGGAGAGTACGACGTTCCACTGTCGCTCCAAGGGGTACCTCGAACGGTCCGCCTGCCGGTCGGCGGCGGGGTCGCGCGCTGATGGACCTTAGGGCGCTCTGATTGACAGAGCATGGACAACTCGTGACTCTACGGCGGCGCTCCCCGGAGGCATACGGATCTGACACGGGGACACCGGGGCGTGGCGCGCGCGGTGTGCTCAGGCCGGCAGCGGCGGTGCCTCTCGGCGGCGCTGCCCCGGCCGCCCTGCGCACCCGTGCCCATGGCCGGCGGCGGGGGTCTGGCCGGGCGGCTCCGCCGACGGAAGGCGCACCACGGCGTCCAGCCCGCCCGTGGCCGCCTCCCGCAGTGTCACCTCCCCGCCGCTGGCGTGCGCGAGGCGCTGGACCAGGGAGAGACCGAGACCGGTACCGCCCTTGGGGGCGCCGGGGGCGCGCCAGAAGCGGTCGAACGCGCGGGCGCGCTGCTCGGGCGTCATACCGGGGCCCTCGTCGGTGACATGGAGGTCGACCCAGTGGGGCCGGGCCTCGCGCAGCGTGCGGCGGGCGGGGACGTGGAGCCGTAGCTCCATGGTGACCGTGCTGTGGGCGGGGGAGGCGCGCAGGGCGTTGGAGAGGAGGTTGTCGAGGATCTGCTCCACGGCGCCGGGGACGGCCGTCACGGGGCCGACCACTCCGGCGAAGAGGACCAGCGAGACCCCGCCGCGTTCGAACAACGGCCCCCACGTACGGTGCCGCTCCGCGCAGATCGCGCCCAGGTCGACCTGGGCCGGGACGGCCGCCGCCTCCTCGAGACGGGCCATCGCCAGCAGGCCCTCGACCATCCGGGCCAGGCGGTCCGTCTCCGTGACGGCGGCGTCGAGGCTGGGGCGGGCACGGCGGGCGATGTCCGGCTCCAGGTTCTCCAGCCGGAGCCGGAGCGCCGCGAGCGGGGTCTTCAGCTGGTGCGAGGCCTCGCCGGCGAACGCCCGCTGGGAGGCCAGCAGGTGTTCGAGGCGGGCCGCGGTCGTGTTGAAGGCCGCCGCGAGGCTGCGTACCTCCGGCGGGCCCGAGGTGACCACGACGCAGGTGGCCGTACCGCCCTCGGCCAGCCGGTGCGTGGCCTCCTCCAGTTGCCGGATGGGGCGCCCCGTCCAGCGTGCGAACGCGAACGCCACCGCGGCCACCGCGGTGAGCACCGCGAGTCCGGCCAGCACCAGCAGCAGCCAGACCGCGAACACCCGGGCGTGCACCATGGTCGTCGGGAGGGTGACGCGTACGGCGCCCTGCGCGGTGCCGGTGGTTGCCGCCGTCGCGGCGGCGGTCGAGGTCGTGCCAGGGGGCGCGGCCGCCTTCTGGGTACGGGTCCGTGGCGGGTTCGGGGCTGGGTCGACGACGGTGACCGAGCCGGCGCCAGGGGTGGGGTCATCGCCTTGGTCGTCGCGCCGGTCGGCGCCCGTGTCCGGTGTCGCGTGGCCCACCGGAGCCGCCACGGCCAGGTAGTGGACGCCGCCGGTCGTCGTCGTACGGACGTCCGTGGTGGCGCGGCCGCGGAGCGCGGCGGAGATCTCGGGCTGGGACGGAAGGGTCTTCTCCTCGTCGTCGGACAGCGCGTGGGAGGACGCCAGCAGCCTGCCGTCCGCGCCGACGATGACGACCTTCCCGCCGATGCGCTCGGCGCAGTGCCTGGCCCGCTCGGCGAGTTCGTCCTGGCGTCCGGCGGCGAGGGAGAGGGCGGTGTACGCGGCCACCGACTCCGCCTCGTCGTTGGCCGAGTTGACGATCCGCTCGCGCTCGGCCCGCGAGTAGACGAAGCCGAGCGGGATCTCCAGGCAGAGCAGGACCAGGGCGGCGAGGCTGAGGTAGCTCAGCAGCAGGCGTCGGGTCATGACGCCCTGGCCCCGGAGGTGCGGTGCCTCCCGGAGCCCGCGCCCCGCCCACGGCCGGGCCCCTGCTCGTGACCGGGGGGCCTGCCCAGGCCCGGACCCGAGGCCGGCCCGGGGGTGCGTACGGCCAGCCGGAAGCCGACCCCGCGCAGAGTCTGGATCCAGGCCGGGTCGCCCAACTTCCGGCGCAGCGTGGCGACATGGACGTCCAGTGTCTTGGTCGGGCCCTGGTAGTGATCGTCCCAGACGCGGTTGAGGATCTGCTGCCGGGAGTACACCGCGCCGGGGTCCTCGGTGAGCAGGGCCAGCAGTTCGAACTCCTTCGGCGTCAGCGCGACGGGCACCTCGCCCACCCACACCTGACGGGTCCGCCGGTCCACGACCAGCGGACCGGGCTGCGGCGGCGCCGAGCCGCCCTCGTCGTCGGCGGCTCGCCCGGAGGGGGGACGCGGTTCGGGCGGGGCCTGTTCGTACATGGGCGGTTCGTAGGCGGGAGGATGGGGGACGGAGGGCGCGTAGGCGGGGGGTTGGGGGACGGGGGGCTCGTAGAGGGGGTTGCCGAGGGTGGGAGTGCCGTGCGCCGGAGTGCCGTACGGCGGGTTCGGGAAGGCGGGGGAGCCGTGGGGCGGGGCTCCGTGGGCGGGCGCGCCGTACGCCGGACCTTCGTGAGCCGGGCTGTCGTACGCAGGGCTCCCGTACGCAGGACTTCCGTACGTCGGCGACCCGGCCCGGTCCGAAGTCCCGCGCGCTGCCTCCCCCGGCGCCTCCGCCTCCTGCGCCCGCGCCTCGTACGCCGCCGACCAGTCGTACTGCGCCCCACGCGCCCCTGCGCCGAGACCCCCCGCCCTGTGGCGGCCCGCGCGCCGGTCGCCGGGACCGTCCCCACGGCCCGCAGCCCCGACGGCGCCCTGATCCGGCCCCTCGTCTCCGACGCGACGTGCGTCGTCGCCTCCCGCGAAGCCGTTCGGTGTCTCGAATGTGCTCGGGGCGGTGAAGTCGTTCTCCGCCCCGAAACCGATCCCGGCACCCGCTCCGAATCCGGCTCCGGACCTCTCTCCGCCGCCGGACCGGCCCCAGGCGCCGGCCCTCGTACCGGCATGGGCACTCGTACCGGCGCCCGCACCGGCACCGGCGCCCGCACCGATGCCCGCACCCGTCCTCGTACCCGCCCCGGGACCGCCCCCGGCCGTCCCCGTCCCTGCCCCGGCCGTCCCGGTCCCCGCCTCGGTCGTCCCCGTGTCCACGCCCGCTTCGGCCACCACGACCCCGGCGACCACGTCGGGCGCGGTACCGCTTCCCGGTCGCTGGTGACGGCGTGACACCGCCCGGATACGGGCGACCAGTTCGCGGATGCTGAATGGTTTCGCCAGGTAGTCGTCGGCGCCGAGCTCCAGGCCCAGGACGCGGTCGGCCTCCTCGCCGCGCGCGCTGAGGATGATGAGGGGGACGTCGGAGGTGCGGCGGATGCCGCGGCAGACGTCGATGCCGTCCATGTCGGGCAGGCCGAGGTCCAGCAGGACGACATCGCCGTACGGACCTCTCAACCCGTCCGCGCCGGTGGCCACGTGGTGGACCGTCAGGCCGAAGTGCCGCAGCCCGTCGGCGAGCGGCTCGGCGATCGTCTCGTCGTCCTCGATGAGCAGCACTCGTACGCCCATGGCCGCCTGTCTCTCCAGAAAGTCGGGACAACACGGGACCCGTGCTGTGGGGCGCCACGCTACAAGAAGCAGAACAAGAACGTGCGAGGAATCCGAAGCATTGTGAAATGACCCTCAGAAACTGCTCGCATTCGACGTCCCGACCTGCGGAGAAGAGGTGTGTGGCCGAAATCTGTGGAAAACCTGGCGGCGTTTTAGTGTTCGCTTAACCTTTCTCTGGTCATCGCCCCCCTACGGTCGTAAGTGCTGGTCGGAACCGCTTCAGGGAGGCAGGATGAAGGCGTTGCTGGATCGCGCCCGGTCGTTCAGTCGACGGGTTGACTTCGAGAGCGACGAATACCGGAAACTCGCCGTCGGGCAATTTCCGGAGGCGCTGTTCATTACCTGCTCGGACTCGCGGGTGATTCCCGCCCTGATCACCGGGGCGCGGCCCGGCGAGATATTCGAGCTGCGAAACGCCGGCAACATCGTGCCGCCGCACGACGCGTACGGGGCCGCCTCCGGTGAGGCCGCCACCATCGAGTACGCGCTGGAGGCGCTCGGCGTTCAGGACATCGTGGTGTGTGGCCATTCCCACTGCGGCGCGATGGGCGCGCTGACGTACGGCGCCGACCTGTCCGGCCTGCCCAGCGTGGACGCCTGGCTCGACCACGCCCGGCCCGCGCTCGAACCGGTCCTCGGGGAACGCGGTGCCGGCAGCGGCCCGGAGTCCACCTCGTCGTCCGAGGACCCCGCCCTGCGCGAGGTCGTTCAGCTCAACATCCGCAACCAGCTCGCCGTCCTGCGTGGCTATCCGGGCGCGCGGCGGCAACTGGACGCCGGACGCCTCCGGTTGCACGGCTGGTACTACGAGATCGACACCGGCAGGGTCCACGAACTGGATGCCCACGGGGACTTCCAGGTGCACGACTCATGAGTGGCGCGCACGGCCGCCGCCACGGCGCGGGCCCCCGAGGGGCCTTCGACGGGCAGGAGTCCGGCGCCGGAAGGGAGTTCAGCAAGGAGTTCAGCAAGGAGTTCAGTGCCGTCCCGCCGAAGCCTGACGGCCCCCCGGCCGACCGCGCCGCGCCCCCTCGTGGCCGTATCGACCTGGGTACGGAGATCACCGCGTCCCTCGTCGTGTTCCTGGTGGCGCTGCCGCTCTGTATCGGTGTGGCCGTGGCCTCCGGCGTGCCGGCCGAGCTGGGGATCATCTCCGGCGTGATCGGCGGTCTGGTGGTCGGCGCGGTACGGGGCAGCACGCTCCAGGTCAGCGGGCCGGCGGCCGGTCTCGCGGCCCTCGTGGCGGAGACGGTCATGGAGTTCGGCGTCGCGATGCTCGGCGTGATCGTCCTCTTCTCCGGCATCCTCCAGATCGTGCTGGGCCTGGTGAAACTGGGCCGGATGTTCCAGGCGATCTCCCTCGCCGTCGTCCAGGGCATGCTCGCCGGCATCGGTCTGCCGCTGATGTTCAGCCAGCTGTACCCGATGTCCGACGCCAAGGCGCCGGGCACCCCTCTGGAGAACATGGCCGGCGTCCCCGGACTGATCGCCGACACCGTCACCGACCCGCAGGCTCTCGTCGCCGCCGGGCTCGGGGTCGTCACGATCGTGCTGAGCTTCGTGTGGAAGCAGGTGCCGGGGCCGGTCAGGAAGGTGCCGGCCGCGCTCGTGGCCGTCGGGATCGGGATCGCGGTCGCCGCCCTGCCGGGCGTCGAGGTGAAAACGCTCCAGGTCGGCAATCTGCTGGCGTCCGTGGACGTGCCGGGGCCGGAGCAGCTGTCCGGACTGGCCAGTGCCGGGGTCATCACGGCGATCCTCACGTTCACCGTGATCGCGTCGGCGGAGAGCCTGTTCACCGCCGCTGCCGTGGACCGCATGCACAACGGCCCGCGCACCCGCTACAACACCGAGCTGGTCGCGCAGGGCGCGGGCAACACGATCGCCGGCCTGCTGGGCGCGCTGCCCGTCACCGCGGTCGTCGCGCGCAGTTCGGCGAACGTGCAGGCCGGAGCCAAGACCCGGCTCTCCCGGACCCTGCACGGTCTGTGGCTGCTCGCCTTCGCGCTGCTCCTGCCGCAGGTGCTGGCGCTGATCCCGATCTCGGTGCTCGCGGGAGTCCTGGTGCACAGCGGGTGGAAACTGTTCGCGCCGGACGAGTTCCCGAAGATGTGGCGGCAGGACCGGGGCGAGTTCGCGGTGATGACGCTGACGACCCTGGTCATCACGGCGACCGCGCTGCTCGAAGGGGTGCTGTTCGGGCTGGCGGCGGGTGTGGTGCTGGCCGCGCTGCGCATGTCGCAGACCGTCGTCCGGCAGCACATCGAGGACGACACGGCGAAGGTCGTGATGGCGGGCAACGCGACGTTCCTGCGGCTGCCGAAGCTGATCGACGCGCTGGAGGGCGCGGCGGCCTCCGGCAAGCCGCGCATCCGGCTCGACCTGCTCGGGGTGACCCACCTCGACCACGCGTGCCGCAGCCAGGTCGAGGAGTTCGTGGCCCAGCAGCGGGGTGCGGGGGTGCGGGTGGAGCTGCTCATGCCGGACCTCTCCGCGGGGGTGCCTGCGGCGGCCGAGCGGGTGCCCGATGTGGAGGTGGACCCGTCGGGAGTGTGGGACTACGCGACGGTCGGTTCGGCGGCGGTGGGGGGCACCGGGCCGATGCCGCCCGGCCCCGGCTCGGGGCCCGGCCCCGACGCCGAGTGGTTCTATCTGGACACCCGACCACTGGGACGGCCGGGCTCGTAGGACGGCTGCGGGTCCGTGGGGGCTGGTCGCCCAGTTCCCCGCGCCCCTGGAAGCCCAGGCCCTGCGGGCCGAAAGACACGGCCCCACGGGCCTGAAAGCCAACGGCCCCCACGGGCCTGAAAGCACGGGGCGCAGCCCTGCTTCTCAGGGGCGCGGGGAACTGCGCGAGAAGCCCCACCCACCCGCGCCCAACACCCCACCCGCGCCCAACACCGGCCCCTCCCGCAACCCCCTCGGCGAGACTACGCTGGAACGCGATCAGGACCGCTTCGGGAAGGTGGCGCCATGACCGGCGGCTGGAACGTGCACGGCATTCCCGATCAGCGGGGCCGCACCGCGGTGGTCACCGGCGCCAACAGCGGCATCGGATACGTCGCCGCCCGCGAACTCGCCCGCCGCGGCGCCCATGTCGTCCTCGCCTGCCGCAGCGAACAACGCGGCGCCGCCGCACTGGAGCGGATGACCGCCGAAGTCCCGGACGGCAGCGTGGAGTTGATCCGGCTCGACCTCGGAGACCTCAGCTCCGTACGGGACTTCGCGCAGACCTACGCACGCGCCGGCGACCGTCTGGATCTGCTCATCAACAACGCGGGCGTGATGGCCGTCGCCGAGGGCCGCACGGCAGACTGCTTCGAGACGCAGTTCGGCACCAACCACCTCGGCCACTTCGCGCTCACCGGCCTGCTGCTGCCGATGCTCCTCGCCACACCCGGCGCCCGCGTCGTGACCGTCTCCAGCTTGATGCACCTACGGGCGAACATCGACATCGACGATCTCAACACCGAGCGCAAGTACGGCCGTTGGCTCGCATACGGTCGCTCCAAGGCCGCCAACCTGCTCTTCACCCACGAGCTGGCCCGGCGACTGGCGAGGAACGGCTCGGAGGTCGTCGCCGCCGCCGCGCACCCCGGGTACGCGTCCACCAACCTCCAGACGGCCGGGCCGAGCACCGAGGGCCGCAAGGGGGTCGAACGCTTCATGCGCGTCGGCAACCGCTTCTTCGCCCAGACCCCCGAAGGAGGCGCCCTGCCCACGCTGTACGCGGCGACCGCCCCCGCCGTACGCCCCGACTCCTTCATCGGCCCGGCCTTCGGGATGTGGGGCGCCCCGCGTCCGTCGCCCCGGGCGCCCTGGACCCTCGACGACCGGGCGGGCGAACGCCTCTGGACCGCCTCCGAGCACCTGACCGGGGTCAGGTGCTCGGAGTTGAAGGCGTGACGGGCGGTGAGGTCCGGCCTACGCGGCGCGCACCTCGTACGCCGTGATCCGTACCGCCTCGTCGTCCAGGCACTGCCCGTTCGCCAGGTCGAAGCGCTGCTTCAGGAGCGGTGAGGCCACGAACGGGCGGCCCTGGTGGCTGCCGGTGAGACCCCGGGAGAGGACGGCGGCACCGCCGAAGGGGTCCCGGTTGTCGATGGCGTACAGCCTGCCCGCGCGGTCGAGGAACAGCGCGGCCTGGCTGCCGTCGGGGAGCAGGGCGGCCACGCCGCGGCCCGGGGTCAGCAGGGTCAGGTCGCAGACCGTGAACCAGCCGTCCGCCAGCCGCAGCTGGACCTTCACATCGGTCTTCTCGGGGGCGATCGTCATCGCTGGGCGCTTCCTTCCAGGACATCGGCGGGCCGCAGGCCGATGGACAGCAGCGGCAGGTCGGGCTTGATCTGGTCGCGCTCGGGGACGAAGCCGACGACCGGGTCCGGGGTGTCCGGGGCGTTGACGAAGGACACGAACCGGGCGAGCTTCTCGGGGTCGTTGATGGTGGAGGCCCACTCGTCGGCGTAGGCCGAGACGTGGTCGGCCATCAGGGACTCCAGCTCCTCGCAGATGCCGAGGGAGTCCTCCACGACCACGTCCCGCACGTGGTCCAGGCCGCCGGGGATCCGCTCCAGCCAGGTCGAGGTGCGCTCCAGGCGGTCCGCGGTGCGGATGTAGAACATCAGGAACCGGTCGATCAGCCGGATCAGCTGGGCGTCGTCGAGGTCCTGGGCCAGGAGGTCGGCGTGGCGGGGGGTGGCGCCGCCGTTCCCGCCGACGTACAGGTTCCAGCCGCCGGAGGTCGCGATGATGCCGAAGTCCTTCGACTGGGCCTCGGCGCACTCGCGGGCGCACCCGGAGACCGCCGACTTGAGCTTGTGCGGGGACCTGAGGCCCCGGTAGCGCAGCTCCAGGTCGATCGCCATGCGGACCGAGTCCTGGACGCCGTAGCGGCACCAGGTCTGTCCGACACAGGACTTCACCGTGCGCAGGGACTTGCCGTAGGCGTGGCCGGACTCGAAGCCGGCATCCACCAACCGGGTCCAGATGACGGGCAGTTGCTCGACACGCGCACCGAACATGTCGATCCGCTGACCACCCGTGATCTTCGTGTAGAGGCCGAAGTCGCGGGCGATCTCCCCGATCACGATCAGGCCTTCGGGAGTGATCTCACCGCCGGGGATGCGCGGGACGACGGAGTACGAGCCGTTCTTCTGGAGGTTGGCCAGGAAGTGGTCGTTGCTGTCCTGCAGGGCCGCCTGCTCGCCCTCCAGGACGTAGCTGCTGGCGCCGATCGTCGGGGCGAGGGAGGCGATGATCGAACCGACCGTGGGCTTGCAGACCTCGCAGCCGTCGCCGCCCCGCGCCTCGTCGCGGCCGTAGCGGTCCAGCAGCTGCTGGTAGGTGTTGATGCGCAGAGCGAGGACGATCTCGTACAGCTCCTCGCGGGTCTGCGAGAAGCAGCCGCACAGGCCCTTGTCGACGACGACGCCGGACGCCTCCAGCTCGGCGGTGACCAGCTGGCCGAGGACCTTGACGCAACTGCCGCAGGTCGTACCGGCCTTGGTGCACTTCTTCACCTCGGGCACGGTGGTGCACTTGTGCTCGGTGACCGCGTCGCGGATCGTGCCCTTGCGGACGTTGTTGCAGGAGCAGATGATCGCGTCGTCGGGCAGCGCGGTCGGGCCGAGCTGCACGGACTCCCCGGCGCCGGCGGGCAGCACCAGCGACTCGGGCGAGACCGGCGGGACGGACCCGGTGAAGGCCTTCAGCGTGCCGTACGCCTCCGCGTCGCCGACCAGGATGCCGCCGAGCAGCTCGCCGCCCCGGCCGATGACCAGCTTCTTGTAGACGCCCGAGCGGGAGTCGGAGTACACGACGTCCAGGCAGTCGGCGCTCGTGCCGTGCGCGTCACCGAAGGAGGCGACGTCCACGCCGAGGAGCTTCAGCTTGGTGGACAGGTCGGCACCCGTGAACGCGGCCTCGTCCGCCGCGATGGTGGCCGCGGCCGTCTCGGCCTGCTCGTAACCGGGGGCCACCAGGCCGTACACCCGGCCGTCGGCGGCCAGCGCGCACTCGCCGATCGCGAACACGTGCGGGTCGCTCACGGTCCGGCACTGCTCGTCGACGCTGATGCCGCCGCGCTCGCCGACCGTCAGACCGCAGTCGCGGGCGAGCTGGTCGCGGGGGCGGACACCGGCGCTGAACACGACCATGTCGGTGGCGAGTTCGCTGCCGTCGGACAGCTTCATCCCGGTGACGGCACCCTGCGCGTCGACCACGATCTCCTGCGTGCCGACGCCGGTGTGCACGCTCAGGCCCATGTTCTCGATCGTGCGCAGCAGCGCGGCGCCACCGCCGTCGTCCACCTGCACGGGCATCAGCCGGGGCGCGAACTCCACGATGTGGGAGGTGAGGCCGAGACCCTTCAGCGCGCCGGCGGCCTCCAGGCCGAGCAGGCCGCCGCCGACCACGGCACCGGTCTCGGCCGTCTTCGCGTACTCCTCGATCGCGAGCAGGTCCTCGATGGTGCGGTAGACGAAGCAGCCGGTGGCGTCCTTGTTGGGGACGGGCGGGACGAAGGGGAAGGAGCCGGTGGCGAGGACGAGGATGTCGTACTCGAAGACCTGCCCGGAGCGCGCGGTGACCTTCTTCCCCTCACGGTCGACCGTCTCGGCCGGGTCACCGACGAACAGCTCGATACCGTGGGTCTCGATGAACGCCATGTCGGTCATCGACAGGTCCTCGGGCGTCTTGCCCGCGAAGTACGAGGTGAGCGCCACGCGGTCGTACGCCGGGCGCGGCTCCTCGCACAGCACGACCACGCGGTGCGTGGCGGTCAGGCCGCGCTCGGCGAGCGCCTCCAGGAAGCGCTGGCCGACCATGCCGTGGCCGACGAGCACGATCGTGGGGGTGGGCCCCAGGGTGGCGGACATTCAGGAGCCTCCATCGTTGGTGAGCAGGTGGAGCAGGGGAGCGCCGTCTGCGGGGAGCGGCTCCGCTCCCTCCCAGGCGCGGGCGAGCGCGCCCACGGTGCCGAGTTCGCCGACGAGCACCCCGCCGACCAGGCGGTCGTCGCGGACGACGACCTTGCGGTAGGTGCCGCGCGTGGCGTCGGCGAGCTGGATGACGTCGTCACCCGGCAGCGGCTCGGGCTCGCCGAATGCGGCGAGGTCGAGGAAGTCCGCTCCGGCGAGCGTCAGCCGGGTCAGGGCGCGGGTGCCGGTGTAGCGGGACGCGACGTCTCCGGCCAGCAACTCGGCCAGGACGTCCGCCTGTTCGAGCGCCGGGGTGGCGAGCCCGTACACCGTGCCCTCGAACTGGGCGCAGTCGCCGATCGCGTGGATGTGCGGGTCGGAGCTGCGCAGCTCCTCGTCGACGATGACACCCTTGTGCACGGCGAGCCCCGCCTCCTGGGCGAGACCCACCCGGGGGTGGACCCCGCAGGCGATGACGACCAGGTCCGCGTCGAGCGTGTAGCCGTCGGCCATCGACACCGACCGCACGGTCCCGCCGACGCTGCGCACGGCCCGGACACGCGTCTCCGTGTGCACCTCCACCCCGAGGTCGGTGAGGTGGCGGCGGACCAGCTTCGAGGCGGACGGGTCGAGCTGACGTTCCATCAGCCGCTCGCCCTGCTGGGCGAGGACGACCTGGGCGCCGCGCAGGGCGAGCGCGCGGGCGGCGGACACTCCGAGGAGCCCGCCCCCGATGACGACGGCGCGCGCCCCCGGCCGCACGGACTCGGACAGCCGCAGGCAGTCGTCCATGGTCCGGAAGGCGTGCACCCCGTCCGGGAACTCGTGCCGCTCCGGGTCCCAGAGGCCGCGCAGCGGCGGCAGCACCGGGTTGGAGCCGGTCGCGAGGACCAGCCTGTCGTACGCGATCTCCGTACCGTCCGCGAGATGTACGGCTCGCATCTCGCGGTCGATGCGGACCACCCGGCCGTTCACCGTCCGCGTGGGCCCGGCGGGGGCGGGCAGCGCGATGACCTCGGGGGCGTACCGCCCGGCCAGCACCTCGGCGAGCAGCACCCGGTTGTACGGTGTGTGCTCCTCCTCGCCGACCAGCGTGGCGGGCATGCCCAGCTCTCCGAGCCGCCGGGCGAGACGTACACCCGCGAGGCCGGAGCCGATCACCACCACACGCTCATTCGAGGTCATGTCCTTGAGCCTGCGGTGCCGGTGTTACCCGGCCGCATCGCGTCTGTTTCCCACGAGGAACGCTGCCCTCCCCGTGCCCCCGAGCGGAGTGTGAGGGGTTTCCGGAAGGACGGGGTGGGGTGTGAGGACACCCGGGATCACGCTGCTGACCTGCCGATACGGGCTCCTGGCGGGCGTATACGGGAGCGGTGGACGGAACACCGGGAGACAGGGGCGCGCCGAGGTCCGGTGCCGTAGGTCACGTCGGACGGGCGTCACGGCGACACATCCGGGGGCCTGCCGGGAGGAGGCCGGGCGCCGAACCTCAGAACCTCCTCAGGTCGATGGACGGCACACCTATCGGACCACGTAGGGTCGCGTCCGTGCCCGACATATCGCTGACCATGGTCGTAGTCCTCTGCCTCGCGGCCCTCGCGGCCGGCTGGATCGACGCCGTGGTGGGCGGCGGCGGGCTGCTGCTCCTGCCCGCCCTCCTCCTGGGTCTGCCGAACGGCGCCTCGGCCGCGCAGTACGCGCTCGGCACCAACAAGGCGGTCGCCATCGTCGGCACCACGGGCGCGGCCGTCACCTACGCCCGCCGCACGCCCGTCGACGTGCGGATCGCCGTACGGATCGGCCTGGCCGCGCTGGCGGGCTCGACGGCCGGCGCCTTCGTGGCCGCCGGTCTGAGCACCGAGGTCCTGAAGCCGGTCGTCATGGTCGTCCTGCTCGCCGTCGGCGCGTTCGTGATCCTGCGCCCCTCCTTCGGTACGACGGCCCCCGCCACGGGCCCCGTCTCCGCGCGGCGCGTCCTCGCGGCGATCGGTCTCGCGGGCGTCGGCGTCGGCTTCTACGACGGTCTCGTCGGCCCGGGCACCGGCACGTTCCTGGTCCTCGCCCTGACCGCCCTGCTCCACCTCGACCTGGTCACCGCCTCCGCCACCGCGAAGATCGTCAACTGTTGCACCAACGCGGGCGCCCTCGCCATGTTCGCCTGGAAGGGCACGGTGTACTGGCAGCTGGCGGCCCTGATGGCGGTCTTCAACCTCGTCGGCGGCACCGTCGGCGCCCGCACCGCCCTCAAGAAGGGCAGCGGTTTCGTCCGGGTCGTCCTGCTGACGGTGGTGTTCACGCTGGTGGCGAAGATGGCGTACGAGCAGTGGGTGGCCTGAGCGGCGCGCGCTGGGCGCCGAGCGCCGTGCCGGTGATCAGCCGGGCCGGCTGCCCGTGAGGTGGGCGAAGACGACCACGTTCCCCCGGTAGCCGGTGGCGCGCGAGTATCCCCCGCCGCAGGTGATGACCCGCAACTCCGGCCTCGTCGCCGCCCCGTACACCTTCGCGTCGGGGAAGTCCCGTGCGTCGTACACCTCCACCGCGTCCACCGTGAACACGGCGACACCGCCGTCCCGCCGGTCCACCTCGACCGTGGCGCCCCGCCGCAGTGCGCCGAGGCGGAAGAAGACGGCGGGACCGTCGGCGTTGTCCACGTGCCCCGCGACGATCGCGGTGCCCCGCTCACCCGGGCTGGTCCCGGCCTCGTACCAGCCCGCGAGGTTCTCCCGCGTGGCGGGCGGCACGTCCAGGCTGCCGGCCGGCGTGAGGCCGAGCCCCATCAGCGGCGCGTCCACGCGGAGGGAAGGGATACGGATGCGGTCGGGAGGGGAGGGCGGCAGTGGGACGGCCCCCGGCCCGTCGGCCCCCGGGGTTCCCGGCGCACTCCCGGGCTCCCCCGAAGCAGTCGCCGTACCGGGCCGGGGATGGGCCTGCGCCGCGGACGGCTGGGGAGGCGGGTGCGAGGCGGTGCCGCCGCGCACCAGCCACGCGCCGCAGAAGAGGGCCACCACGGTGACCCCGGCTATCGCTGAGTCGGGGAGCCGTCGCACGAGGACACCTCCTCACGGCCGTGCGGGCGTTCGGGACGGGCCCCTGTTCCTCCCTCGCGGGACGGGCCCTTGTTCCTCCCCTCCGGGCCGAGGGGCATCGGACCCGGAGGGGAGGGGGCTGCGGTACCGGCGGACGGACGGCGGAGGGTGTCCGTCAGATCCCGTCGCCTCTCGCCCGGCGATGCAGGAGCCAGGTACCGCCCGCGGCGGCGACGGCCAGAGCCGCCACGCCCGCCGCGGTCTGCACGGGGTCGGGACCGAGTGCGCCACCGACCCCCGTCTTCACACTTCCCCTCGGATACGCCGGCGGCACGGTGCGCGTGCCGGTGAGCGAGACCACCAGGTCGCCGGTGACCCGACGGCCACCGCCTGCGCAGGTCGCGACGATCTCGTACGTCCCCGGCTGCGCGCTCGGCGGTACCTCGAACCGCCCGTCGAGCCGCCGCGGCCCGCCGCGGGACGTCAGCGAGAAGGGCCCGGCGCCGACCGCTCCGGCGTCGCCGGTCGCCGTACCGTCCGCTCCGCAGGCTGTCGTACGGACGGTGATCTCGTCGCCGGGGACGGCACCGGCCGGCGAGACGTCGAGCCGCCCGGAGCCCTCACCGCCGTACGCGGGTGCCGCGGCCAGGGCCGCGAGGGCGACGGCGAGCGCGGTTGCGGTCAGCGGCCGGGCGGTACGTCGCATCGTGCTGGCTCCTCCGAGAGTCCTCCGTTCCCCTTGAGGTAAGTGGCACACCGGCCGGCGCGCTTGCTGATGGACCGTCAGAAATGATGTGAACGGGTGTCAGGAGGGTTCGGGGGGAGGGCGGGTGGAGAGGCATTTGGGCTGGTCACCGCGGTGGGGTGGGTGTGCTGCTGAGAAGAACGCGATGAGAAGGCGGCCGGGGGTGTGAACGGGTGACCGAGGGTGGCGTGCGCGGCTTCGACGGGTCGGTGGGCCGGGGGGACGGCGAGGGCTTGACCTCAAGCAAAGTCGAGGTACGAGGGTGTTCCTCATGCAGACCCCAACGGACACAACGACCGACACGACGCTTGCCTCGGCCACGGACATCGCGCCCGTCGGCTCCTCCGCCACCCCGGTCCGGGTGACGCTGCTCATCGGCAGCAACCGCACCGGCCGCTTCGGCCCGGTGATCGCCGAGTGGCTGCTGGGCAGGGTGCGGCAGCACGACGGCTTCGAGGTCGAGGTGGTGGACGTCGCCGATGCCGACCTGCCGACGACTTTCGCGACGACCCCCGAGAGCACGGCGCGGCTGGCCGGGATCACGCCGAAGCTGGCGGCGGCGGACGCGTTCATCGTGCTGACGCCCGAGTACAACCACTCCTATCCGGCGGCCCTCAAGAACCTCATCGACTGGCACTTCCACGAATGGCGCGCCAAGCCGGTCGCGCTCGTCTCCTACGGCGGTGTGTCAGGGGGTCTCCGCGCGGCCGAGCACCTCCGGCAGGTCTTCGCCGAACTCCACGCCGTCACCGTCCGCGACACGGTCTCCTTCCACCAGGCCCACGCCGCCTTCGACGAGACCGGCCACCTCAAGGCCCCGTCCGCACCGAACTCCGCGGCCCGGGTGATGCTGGACCAGCTCGCCTGGTGGGCCCAAGCCCTCCGCGAGGCGAAGGAGCGGCGACCGTACGGGGGTTGAGGCGGCGGGGCCGGCCTGAGAAGCGGAGCGGGGCGGTGACCCTGCTTCGCTTTTCAGGGGCACGGGGAACTGTGCGAGCAACCACGACTCACCCGCACCCATCCACAACCGCAGAGGGGGTCGAAGGGGCGCAGCCCCCCTGGGAGAGGGACGGGCAGGGGCGGCGGGGGCGAGAATCCGAGAGGGGCACCCCCACCAGTCCGACACTGCCCCCGGCCCCGGTCTCAGCAGCCGCCCCCAGGCCCTCCAGGCACTTCCTGCACGGGAGGCGCTTCCTCCACGGGTGGTGCCGTCTCGATGGGCGGCGCTTCCTCCGCCGGGGGCGTCTCCTGGGCAGGCGGCTCCTCCTGCACCGGTGGCGTTTGCTCCTCAGGGGGTGCCGTCTCTGCGGGCGGGGCCTCCTCCACCGGGGGTGCTTCCTGCACGGGAGGAGTTTCCTCCGCCGGGGGCGTCTCCTGGGCAGGCGGCTCCTCCTGCACCGGTGGCGTTTGTTCCTCAGGGGGTGCCGTCTCTGCGGGCGGGGCCTCCTCCACCGGGGGTGCTTCCTGCACGGGCGGCGCTTCCTCCGCCGGGGGTGCCTCCTGCACGGGAGGCGCTTCCTCCACCGGGGGTGCCTCGTCCACCGGGGGTGCCTCCGGAGACTGCGGCGCTTCCCGCGCGGGAGGCGCCTCCTCCACCGGCGGTGCCTCCTCCCCAGGCGGCGTCTGCTCATCCGGCGGCACCCCCGGCCCCGCCGGCACCCTCTCCACCGGCGGTTCGACCCGCTCGCCGGAGCCGGGAGTCTCACCCCCCGACACCACCCCGTCATCCCCACCTCGGCCAAGCCCACCCCCGAGGCCACCGAGCCCCGTGGAGGACGAACTCGCGCCGTCCACCCCCCACGCCACCACCTGGCGTGAAACCACCGCCCCCGCCACGCCACCCCGGCGCTCGACGACCTCCGGCGAGCGCCCCTCGGGCCGGTGGGGCGCCGGGGCCTGCGCGACCGGCGCCCGCCGGGCCGGGGCCGTGTCCGAGTCGAGCGGTCCGAGGGCGACCCCGGCCACGACGGCGGCGGCCGCGGTGGCCACCCCCACGGCGGCGACCACGGGGACGTTCACCCCGCCTGCTCCGCCCGCCTTGCCCATCCCGCCCGTCGCGACCTGCCGCACCGCGTGCAGCAGTTGACCCGCGTGCCCACCCGCCCCGCCCAGCGCGGCGGCCGTACCGGTGGAACCCGCCGTGAGGGAGAGCAGCAGCTTGCCGCCGCCCCCGCCCGCCACGAACACCAGCAGCGCCGGGCCGGCGAGCGCGGGCAGCCGGTCGTTGGTGCGCATCAGGACCGCGAGCCGTGCCCGGCAGTCGTCGCACGCGTCCACGTGTCCGAGCAGTTGCTCGGACTGCCGCGAGGTCGCCGTACCGCGCACATACGCCGGCATGCGCCCCCACCGCACCTGGCACGCCGGATCGGCCGGCGCCCCGGGCTGCTCGCGCAGGAACGCCTGGCGCATCCCCTCCCGCGCCCGGTGCAACAACACCGCCGTCGCGCCCTGCTTGGCGCCGATGCGCTGCCCGACCGTCTCCAGCGGCTGCCCCTCCGCCTCGGCCAGCCACAGCGCCCGTACCCACCGCTCGGGCAGCTGGCCCAGCACGCGCACCAGCAGATCGACGGAGGAGACCTGCTCGGCGGGGTCGGCGGTGCCGGCCCCGCGTACGTCGGCCTCGACCCGCTCGGGAGCCGTCGGGTCCAGCGGCGTCTCGCGCGCGGCGGCGGTGCCCACGGCCGTCGCGAGGTGCCGCACCGTCGTCGTCAGATACGCCGGGACGTTGTCGATCTCGTGCCCCGCCGACAGCCGCCGCCACACACGGAAATGAGCCTCCGCGACGAGGTCCTCGGCGGTCCAGGAGTTCCTGGTGAGGGAGCGCGCGTACGCGACGAGGCGCGGGTGCTGCTCCTCGAAGATCCGGGTGTACGCGGCGGTCGCGGACGAGGTCGGGCCGTCGGTCATGGCAGGAACGCTCTCCAGTCACCTGCTGATGGGGTGTGGCTGATTTTGTATGTTGAGATGACAAAAATCTCAAGTAATCACACAAAGTGACGCGCATCACAGCGGGTTACTTCGAAGGCGGCGTAATACAGGGAGTCTTGGCGCGATCGCGACCCTCGCGTCACCCGAAGGAACAACTGACGAACACACGAACCCGCGGTCTCCGGGCATCCGAGGAGTCCGGTCCCCGCGAAGAAGTCGAAGTGCCCGACGTACCTGGAACACCCGAAGGGCCCCGAAGCACCGGACGTGCTTGAACTGGAGACCGCCCATGCACCCCGCGCACCCCACCATGCCCACGCCCCCCGCCCTGGAGCAACGCGCCCGCGCCTGCCTCATCACCCCCGCCTACGAGGAGGTCCCGGTCCGCACCACCCTGCGGTACGCGCCGGACGACCCCCTCGCCGTCCACATCGACTTCCCGGCCGGGGTCTCCGCCGGTGACGTGAGCGTGACGTGGGCGTTCGCCCGCACCTTGCTGGCGGAGGGGCTGACCGGGGCCGCCGGCATCGGCGACGTGCGCCTGTGGCCCTGCGGCCCGGCCCACACCGTCGTGGAACTCCGCTCACCGCACGGCATGGCCATGATCCGCTTCGACACCCCCACCCTCCGCCGCTTCCTGCGGCGCTCGTACGCCGTCCTCCCCCTCGGCGGCGAGAACCTGGGTCCGGCGCTCGACGACGGCCTCGCGTCCCTGCTGGACGGGGTCTGAGGCGGGCGGCTCGGCGGGGCCCGCTATGTTCGACCCGAACGTCCGGATGTTCGGAGTGGCATGCAGAAGACAGATGAACCGGCCGACGAGGCGGTGACGGCCGAGCCGGAGAGAGCGGTGGCGGCCGGGCCGGGAGAGGCGGCTGCCCGGCCGTCGACGCCCGCCGGGACCACGGAGGCGTCCGCCGGGACCACCGACGGGCCCGCCGGTGGTGACGACGCGCCCACCGACGTGCCCCCTGACGCGTCCGCCGACCAGCACTGGCCCCGTCACTGGCCCCTGCTGCTCCTCGGCGCGGCCGTCGTCCCCGGGCTCGCGCTGTTCGCCGCGGGGAGGTGGATGGAGGACCCGGCCGTACAGGCGTGGCGGACCGTCTGCCTCTCCATCGCCGTGCAGGCCCTGCCGTTCCTGCTGCTCGGGACGGCCCTGTCGGGTGCCATCAACGCGTTCGTGCCGGCGCGGGTGTTCACGCGGTTGCTGCCGCGCAGACCGGCGCTCGCGGTCCCCGTCGCCGGTGCCGCCGGGGTGATCCTGCCCGGCTGCGAGTGCGCCTCCGTGCCGGTCGCGCAGAGCCTGATCCGCCGGGGGGTCGACCCGGCCGCCGCCTTCGCGTTCCTCCTCTCCGCCCCCGCCGTCAACCCGATCGTCCTGACCGCCACGGCCATCGCGTTCCCCGGCAGCCCCGCGATGGTGCTGGCCCGGCTGCTCGCCTCCCTCGCCACCGCCGCCGCGATGGGCTGGCTGTGGCTCTGGCTGGGGCGTGCGGAGTGGCTCAAGCCGATCGCCCGGCACTCGGGGCACCGACCCGGGCAGAGCCGCTGGAACGAGTTCCGCACCGGCTTCCAGCACGACTTCCTGCACGCGGGCGGTTTCCTCGTCGTCGGCGCGATGGCCGCGGCGACCTTCAACGTCCTCGTCCCGCGCACCGTGCTCGACGCCTTCGCCGACTCGCCCTGGCTGTCGGTGCTGTTCCTCGCCGCGCTCGCCATCCTGCTGTCGGTGTGCTCGGAGGCCGACGCCTTCGTCGCCGCGTCCCTCACCGGCTTCTCACCCACCGCGCGGTTGACGTTCATGGTGGTCGGGCCCATGGTCGACCTGAAGCTGATCGCCCTGCAGACGGGCACCTTCGGCCGGGCCTTCGCGGTCCGTTTCTCCGCCGCGACGGTCGTCGTCGCGATCCTGTGCAGCGTCCTGATCGGAGCCGTCCTGCTGTGAAACGACCCCTGCAGGCGCTCCTTCTCCTCCTCAGCGGCCTCGGTCTCCTGCACGCCACCCTCCTGACCGACCACTACCTCAGGTACGTCAAGAAGGGCATGTACCCCCTCCTCGTGGCCTCGGGGGCACTGTTGCTCGTGCTGGCCGCGGCCGAGGCATGGTCCCTGTGGAAGCAGCGCGGAACCGGCGCCCGGCAACGCCACGACGACGACCGGACCCGCACGCACACGCACCAGCACGACCACGAGCAGCACGACGTGCCGGACGCGCACGACGAGGACGACGCGCACGACGAGGACGACGCGCACGACGAGGACGACAGCGACCACGGCCACCACGGTCACGACCACTCCACCCCGCCCCGAGTCGCCTGGCTCCTGTTCCTCCCCGCCCTGAGCCTGCTCCTCTACGCCCCGCCGGCCATCGGCGCGTACACCGCCTCGCGTGAGCCCCCCAAGGCGGTGACGGTCACCGAGCAGGGCGACTTCGACCCGCTGCCCAGGACCTCACCGCTCCCGATGACCCTCACGGACTTCACCCGCCGGGTGCAGCAGGACCGTGCCCGAGCCATCGACGGCCGCACCGTACAGCTGACCGGCTTCGTCAGCCCGGACAAGGAGACCGGCGGCAGGAAGGGGGACGGCGGCTGGTACCTCACCCGCGTCATCTTCAGCTGCTGCGCCGCCGACGCCCAGTTCGTGAAGGTGCGCGTCCACGACACCCCCGCCCCGCCCGCCGACACCTGGGTCACCCTCACCGGCACCTGGCACCGGGCCGGCACCCTCGGAACGAGCTCCGCCGCGGCGGCCGTCGACGCCCACGGGATCGAGAAGGTCCCCCGCCCGTACAACGACTACACGGACGGCCTCCCCCTCCCGTCCTCCTCCTGACCCGCCCGGCCCACATCCGGCGCCTCGCACCTCTGGAGACGAGACACGGTGCTCCCCTTCTTCGTCTACGGCACCCTCCGCCCCGGCGAGGTCAACCACGACCTCTTCCTGCGCGGCCGCACCCGCACCGAGCGGCCGGCCCGGATGCCCGGCCTGACCCTGTACGACGGCCCCGGATACCCCTACGCGATGGAGGAGACCGGCGAGGACCACGGGGGAGGAGGCTCGGTGACCGGCGAACTCGTCACCGCCCGGCCGGAGTCGTACGCCGAACTCCTGCGCCTGCTGGACGAGCTGGAGGAGTACTCCCCGGGCGATCCCGCGAACCTCTACGAGCGGGTGGAGCGCGCGGCGACCCTCGACGACGGCACGGCCGTACGGGCCTGGGTGTACGTCGCCGCCCCGGCCGTCGCCGCCGGACTGCGCGCCCGGGGCAGGCTGATCGTGGACGGCGACTGGCTGGCCCGCCGCCTGCCGCCGTCCGCGTAGGGACCGGCGGACGCGCCCGGCGGGCGCTGCCTCACTCGCCCACGGTCTCCACCCGCACGGCGCACGTCTTGAACTCCGGCATGCGGGAGGTGGGGTCGAGGGCCGGGTTGGTGAGGGTATTGGCGCGGCCCTCGCCCGGCCAGTGGAACGGCATGAAGACCGTGTCGGGGCGGATGGCGGTCGTGATGCGCGCCGGGGCCACGGCCCGGCCCCGGCGGGAGACCACGGCCAGCGGGTCGCCCTCCGCCGCGCCGAGCCGCTCGGCCAGCCGGGGGTGCAGTTCCACGAACGGGCCGGGCGCGGCGGCGTTCAGTTCGTCGACCCTCCGGGTCTGGGCGCCAGACTGGTACTGGGCGACCACGCGCCCGGTGGTGAGCAGCACCGGGTACTCGGCATCCGGTTCCTCGGCCGCCGCCCGGTGCGAGACGGGCGCGAACCGGGCCCGGCCGTCCTCCGTGGCGAACCGGTCGAGGAAGAGGCGCGGGGTGCCGGGGTGCGCCTCGGCGGGCGACGCGGCCCCCGCCCCGGCCGGGGGCGCGGGGCAGGGCCAGAACACTCCGTTCTCCTCCGCCAGCCGCCGGTAGGTGATCCCCGAGTAGTCGGCGGCCCCGCCCGCGCTCGCCCGGCGCAGCTCCTCGAAGACCTCCTCGGGATCGGTCGGGAAGCCCTTCTCGACGCCCAGCCGGTCGGCCAGTTCGCGCATGACCTCCAGGTCGCTGCGGACCCCGTCGGGCGGGCTGACCGCCCGCCGCCGCAGCAGCACCCGGCCCTCCAGGTTCGTCGTCGTGCCGGTCTCCTCCGCCCACTGCGTCACCGGCAGCACGACGTCCGCGAGCGCCGCCGTCTCGGACAGCACCACATCGCACACGGCCAGGAAGTCCAGCGACCTGATCCGTTCCTCGATGTGCGCCGCGCGCGGCGCCGACACCACCGGGTTGGAGCCCATCAGCAGCAGCGACTTGATGTCACCGCCGAGCGCGTCCAGCAGCTCGTAGGCGCTGCGGCCCGGACCGGGCAGGCTGTCGGGGTCCACGCCCCAGACCTCGGCGACGTGCCGCCGCGCCTCGGGGTCGACCAGCTTGCGGTAGCCGGGCAGCTGGTCGGCCTTCTGTCCGTGTTCGCGGCCGCCCTGGCCGTTGCCCTGCCCGGTGAGGCAGCCGTACCCGGACAGCGGCCGGCCGGCTCTGCCCGTCGCCAGCGTGAGGTTGATCCACGCGCCGACGGTGTCCGTGCCCTTGGACTGCTGTTCGGGGCCGCGCGCGGTGAGCACCATCGCGTGCTCCGGCTCGCAGAACAGCCGTACCGCCTCGCGGAGTTCGGGAACGGACACCCCCGTGATCCGTTCCACGTACTCCGGCCAGTGCGCCATGGCGGCCGCGCGGGCCTCCTCCCAGCCGCTGGTCCGCTCGCGGATGTACTCCTCGTCCGTGCGCCCCTCGGCCACGATCAGGTGCAGCAGGCCGAGGGCCAGGGCCAGATCGGTGCCGGGGCGCGGGGACAGGTGCAGATCGGCCTGCTCGGCGGTACGGGTGCGGCGCGGATCGATGACGATCAGCGTGCCCCCGTTCTCCTTCAGCTCGCTGAAGTAGCGCAGCGCCGGCGGCATGGTCTCCGCGAGGTTGGAGCCCACGAGGACGACACACCCGGTCCGCGGGATGTCCTCCAGCGGGAACGGCAGCCCCCGGTCGAGCCCGAACGCCTTCATCCCGGCGGCCGCGGCCGAGGACATGCAGAAGCGGCCGTTGTAGTCGATCTGCGAGGTGCCGAGCACCACCCGCGCGAACTTGCCGAGCGCGTACGCCTTCTCGTTCGTGAGCCCGCCGCCGCCGAAGACTCCGCACGCGTCCGGACCATGTTCCGTACGCGTGCGGGTGAGCCCCTCGGCGATCCGGTCGAGTGCCTCGTCCCAGGAGGCGGGTTCCAGGATGCCCGCCCGCCTGACCAAGGGACCGGTCAGCCTGACCCGGGACGAGAGCACAGCCGGGGCCGTACGGCCCTTGCCGCACAGCGCTCCCCGGTTCACCGGGAAGTCCGCGCGCTCCGTGACCACTACGACCCCTTCGGTCCCGTCCGCACCGGGCGTCAGGTTCATCCCGCACTGCAGGGCGCAGTACGGGCAGTGGGTGGGCGTCGCGGAGTTCGGCATACCGCCCAGCGTGCGTCGCCCGTGTTACGCGCCGGGGCGCCCCCCGTTACGCGACCGGCACGGCAACCTCCCGGCGCCCGCGGGCCGGACGTGAGGAGCCCGGCGCCGGGTCCGGAAGGACAGGGACGAACGGGGTGCCGATGTCCCGGTTCTGTCACCGTAGGCGGCCGGACAAGCACTTACCGTCCACGTGTTCGGCCCGTGCGTGCTAAGAACTACTGGCGCCACGGACGACGGGGGTCGTGCCGTGAACCCCGCGTGGCGCACGTCCTGTCACAGGGCCCGAGCCAGGGCCGTAGGGGGAAGAGGAACCACCGTGAACCGTATGCGCACCACCGTCGCCGTCCTCGGGGCCGCCGGGGCTCTCACCGCCGCCCAGCTGGGCCTCGCCGGTGCCGCGTCCGCCGCGTCCACCGGGTCCAAGCCCAGCGTCGGCGCGCAGACCGCCGCGAGCTGCCCCATCAAGATCACCTACCTGAAGAAGTTCTATGTGGACAACAACAACTGGGTGACCAACGGCGGTCTCCGGTTCGGTCTCAAGAACTCCAGCAAGAAGGTGACCTTCAAGGACGTCAGCCTCAAGGTGACCAACACCAAGAGCCTCCGCTTCGGCAAGGCGACGGTCACGACCAAGGGCGCCAAGATCACCCAGAAGACCAACCAGATCGTCAAGGTCTCCGCCAAGACCCTGAAGCCCGGCAAGAGCGCCGCCTTCAAGGTCAGCACCCGCATGCTGCGCACCGACCTCTACGAGGTGAAGTTCGCCGTCCACGGCAAGACCACGGACGGCAAGAAGTGGGGCTGCGCCGTGGACCAGGGCACCTGGGGCACCGTCAAGCACTGACGGCGGCAACCGGCCCCGTGCGCTAGCCCGCCGACGCCAGTGCCTTCGAGACCCCCGTTTCCTCAGGACCGAGGAAACGGGGGTCCGGCTCGAACAGCGCGTCCAGGGACGCCTTGCCCGCCGCGAACAGCTCACGGGCGGCCCCGTAGTACCAAGTCGCGTCGTGCCGGTCCTGCACGCCGACGCCGTACGACTCCACGCCCGCCTCCTGGCACAGCGCGACCGCCCGGCGGATGTGGAAGCCCTGGCTGATGAGCACCGCCCGGTCCACGCCGAAGATCTTCCTGGCGCGGACGCAGGAGTCCCAGGTGTCGAACCCGGCGTAGTCACTGACGATGCGGTCGTCGGGCACGCCGTGCTCGGTGAGATAGCCGCGCATCGCGTCCGGCTCGTCGTACTCCACGCGGCTGTTGTCGCCGGTCACCAGCACCACCTTGATCCGCCCCGACCGGTACAGGTCGGCCGCCGCGTCCAGCCGGCGCGCGAGGTACGGGGACGGCTCGCCCTGCCACAGCCCCGCGCCGAAGACCATCGCGACGTCGGTGCGCGGTACGTCGGCCGTGGTCCGCAGCCGGTCGCCGGCCGCCGTGAACATCCAGGTCGAGGGCAGCAGCGCCAGCACGCACAGCAGCATCACCGCCTGCACGGTCCGCCGCCGGCCCCGCCGCGTACGCGGCAGCCGCACCACCCGCCCGACACGCCTCACGGCGGCCCACCCCCCTGTCCCGGACCCCCGAAGGCGTCCCGCGATGCGTCCTGCTCGTCTGTGTCCTGCTCGTCTGTGTCCTGCTTGTATGTGTCCTGCTTGTTTCGGGCGCACCCCACCGCGCCCGTCCTTCCGACCAACGAAGACGTCATCCGCTGCGCTCCGGTTCACCGCCAGGCGTGACAAGGTTCACTCGAACGAGTCGAATCGCCAGGTCACATCGGTTCACACGCCCTCACTGCGCGCGGTGAACCGCTGGAAAAGACCCGTGACCACCGCGCAACGGGCAGGCAACCTCCCCCCGGCACCATGGACCCATGACGGCGACGACGACCCAGTCGAACGCGGACCTCGACAGTACGGCGCACATCATGAACCTGATCACCGATCAGCTGGCCCTCCAGCTCAGCCGCGTCTCCCGCGACGGAACCCGGCGTCCGGCACCGCCCGCCCTGGTCCTCGTGGCCCACGGCAGCCGTGACCCGCGCGCCCTGGCGACCGTGCGCGCCCTCATGGACCGCGTCCGCGCACAGCGCCCCGGCCTCGACGTGCGCCTCGGCCACATCGAGCTGAACGAACCCCTGCTCCCCGACACCCTCGCCGCCCTCGGCGACCGGGAAGCGGTCCTCGTGCCCCTGCTCCTCAGCCGCGGCTACCACGTCAAGCGGGACATCCCCGAGATGGCGGCCGCCGCCGGGGCCCGGGCCCGCCTCGCCGCCCCCCTCGGCCCGCACCCCCTCCTCGTGGAGACCCTGCGCGCCCGCCTCCTCGAGGCCGGCTGGCCCGCCCGGACGAGCCTCGCCGGCCGCCGCACCGGCGCCGTGGTCCTCGCCGCCGCCGGCTCCCGCGACCCCGAGGCCGCCGAGGACACCGGCCGCACGGCCCGGCTCCTCGCCGACCGCCTGGGCGTCCCGGTCGTCCCCGCCTACGCCTCCGCCGCGGCCCCCACCGTGGCCGAGGCCGTTCGCGCCCTCGCCGCCGCGGGCCGGACCCGCACCGCCGTGGCCTCCTACTTCACCGCCCCCGGCCGCTTCGCCCGGGAGTGCGCGGGGGCGGCCCCATGGATCGCGGCGGCCCCCCTGGGCGCCCACCCGTCCATGACCACCCTGATCCTGCACCGCTACGACGAGGCACTGACCAGGACCGGTCCACTGCCGGCGTTGGCATCGGCGTAGGGAGCCACAGAACCCCGGGCCGACGGCAGCGCCCCGTCAGGGGCGCGGGGCTGTATCGAATGAGCGGCTCCGCCGCGTGGGCGCGACCAGCCACGACGCACCCGCACCCGCCCGACAGCCCAACCCGGCAGGCGAGTAGGCACCCATTTGTCACACCCTCCCCGTACTGTCGAATCATGGAAGGCACCACACCCCCCGGCAACGACAGCCCCGCACACCACGACACCCCGGCCGCCTACGACCCGTCCTCCGCGGAGCGCTACGCCCCCGAGCCCGACAAACGCCCCGGCCGCACCGCCTTCCAGCGCGACAGGGCCCGCGTCCTGCACTCCGCGGCCCTGCGCAGACTCGCCGGCAAGACCCAGGTCGTCACCCCCGGCACCCGCAACCTCGCCTGGGACGCCAGCCCCCGCACCCGCCTGACCCACTCCCTGGAGTGCGCCCAGGTCGGCCGCGAGCTGGGCGCGGCCCTCGGCTGCGACCCGGACCTCGTGGAGGCGGCCTGCCTCTCCCACGACCTCGGCCACCCCCCGTTCGGCCACAACGGCGAACAGGCGCTGAACGAGTTCGCCGAGGACTGCGGCGGCTTCGAGGGCAACGCCCAGTCCCTGCGCCTGCTGACGAGGATCGAACCCAAACGCTTCGTCCCCTCGGACACCACCGGCGAACTCGTCAGCGTCGGCCTCAACCTCACCCGCGCCGCCCTGGACGCCGCCACCAAGTACCCCTGGCCGCGCGGCGCCCACCCCACCGACCCGCAGTCCTCCAAGTTCGGCGTCTACGACGACGACCGCCCGGTGTTCGACTGGGTCCGCAAGGACGCCCCCGGCACCAGCACCACCTTCGAGGCCCAGGTCATGGACTGGTCCGACGACGTGGCGTACTCCGTCCACGACGTCGAGGACGGCCTCCACGCCGGCCACATCGACCCGGGCTGCCTGCACGCCGAGCCCGAACGGCAGGCGGTGTTCGAGGTCGCGCGCGGCCGGTACGCACCCGCCGGCACCGACCCGGCCGAACTCGCCGCGGCCCTCGACCGCCTGCTCGACCAGGAGTGGTGGCCGCACGGCTACGACGGGACGGCCGTCGCCCAGGCCCGGTTGAAGGACGCCACCAGCCAGCTCATCGGCCGCTTCTGCCTCGCAGCCGAGGGCGCCACCCGGCAGGCGTACGGCGGCGGCCCCCTCACCCGGTACGCCGCCGAACTCGTCGTCCCGCTCGGGACACGTCTGGAGTGCGCGGTCCTCAAGGCCGTCGCCGACCGGTACGTGATGCAGCGCGCCGAACAGGAACGGCTCCGCGCCGACCAGCGGATCGTCGTGGCCGAACTGGCCGAGGCGCTCACCGCCCGCGCGCCGGAGGGACTCGAACCCCAGTTCCACGCGCTGTTCGACGCGGCGCCGGACGACCGTGCCCGCAAGCGGGTGATCGTCGACCAGATCGCCTCGCTCACCGACCCGTCCGCCCGCACGTTGCACGCGAGACTGACGGGACGGATGTGACAGGGATATACGGGCATATGACGCACACGTGACCCTCTGTGGCCTGATCGGGTCACTCCCTCTTCCCGCATCACGCTGTGTGCGGGACGCTCGCATGTGGACGCACCCTCAAGAGGAGGCATCAAGTGGTCGACGCGGATCAGACATTCGTCATCGTCGGTGGTGGTCTCGCCGGCGCGAAGGCGGCCGAGACGCTCCGAGCGGAGGGCTTCACCGGCCGCGTGATACTGATCTGCGACGAACGGGACCACCCCTACGAGCGCCCGCCGCTGTCCAAGGGCTACCTCCTCGGCAAGGAGGAGCGCGACAGCGTCTTCGTCCACGAACCCTCCTGGTACGCGCGCCACGACATCGAGCTGCACCTCGGCCAGACCGTCGACGCGATCGACCGTACGGCCAAGACCGTCCGCTTCGGCGACGACGGCACCCTCGTCCAGTACGACACCCTGCTGCTCGCGACCGGCGCCGAGCCCCGCCGCCTGGACATCCCGGGCACCGACCTCGCGGGCGTCCACCATCTGCGCCGCCTCGCCCACGCCGAACGCCTCAAGGGAGTCCTCGCCGCCCTCGGCCGGGACAACGGCCACCTCGTCATCGCCGGCGCCGGCTGGATCGGCCTGGAGGTGGCGGCCGCGGCCCGCGAGTACGGCGCTGAGGTCACCGTCGTGGAACCGGAGGCCACCCCGCTGCACGGGGTGCTCGGCCCCGAGCTGGGCAACCTCTTCGCCGAGGTGCACCGCGAGCACGGGGTCCGCTTCCACTTCGGCGCGCGGCTCACCGAGATCGTCGGCCAGGACGGAATGGTCCTCGCGGCCCGCACCGACACGGGGGAGGAGCATCCGGCCCACGACGTCCTCGCGGCCATCGGCGCCGCCCCGCGCACCGGTCTCGCCGAAGCGGCCGGCCTGGAGATCGCCGACCGCGCGCACGGCGGCGGCATCGTCGTCGACGCGGGGCTCCGTACGTCCGACCCCGCCGTCTACGCCGCCGGTGACGTCGTCTCCTTCCCGCACGCCCTCTTCGACACCCGGCTGCGGGTCGAACACTGGGCCAACGCGCTCAACGGCGGACCGGCCGCCGCACGCTCGATGCTCGGCAGGGACGTCACCTACGACCGGGTGCCCTACTTCTTCTCCGACCAGTACGACCTGGGCATGGAGTACTCGGGATGGGCGCCGCCCGGCTCGTACGACCAGGTGCTGATCCGGGGGGACGCGGGGAAGCGGGAGTTCATCGCGTTCTGGGTGAAGGAGGGGCGGGTGCTGGCCGGGATGAACGTGAACGTGTGGGATGTCACCGACCCGATCCAGAAGCTGATCCGGTCCCGGGAGCGGGTCGACGTGGACGCGCTCGCGAATCCCCAGGTGCCGTTGGAGAGCCTGATCGCCTAGGGGGTGCCGGTCCGGGGCGCAGGGCGACTGCGGGCCGGGTGCGGCCGGTCGCGCAGTTCCCCGCGCCCCTTCCGCGGCACAGCCATGTCAGTAGGCCACCGTAGAATCTCCGCGTGGCAGGACGGATCAACGACGAGGACGTGAAGGCGGTTCGGGACGCGGTCCCGATCGACGCCGTGGTGTCCGAGTACCTCCAGCTACGGAACGCGGGCGGCGGAAACCTCAAGGGGCTGTGCCCCTTCCACGACGAGAAGTCGCCGTCGTTCCAGGTCAGCCCCAGCAAGGGACTCTTCCACTGCTTCGGCTGCCAGGAGGGCGGCGACACCATCACGTTCGTGATGAAGGTCGACCACCTGTCCTTCTCGGAGGCCGTCGAGCGCCTGGCCGGCCAGGCCGGCATCACCCTGCGCTACGAGGAGGGCGGGTACAACCCCACCCACCAGCGCGGTGAGCGCATCCGGCTGGTCGAGGCGCACAAGCTCGCCGCCGAATGGTACGCGCAGCAGCTCGCCACCAGCCCCGAGGCCGACACCGGCCGGATCTTCCTCGCCGAGCGCGGCTTCGACCAGGCCGCCGCCGTCCACTTCGGTGTCGGCTACAGCCCCCAGGGCTGGGACCACCTCACCCGCTTCCTGCGCGGCAAGGGATTCGCCGACAAGGAACTCCTGCTGTCCGGGCTGTCCCAGGAGGGCCGCCGGGGCCCGATCGACCGCTTCCGGGGCCGCCTGATGTGGCCCATCCGCGACATCGGCGGCGACGTGGTCGGCTTCGGTGCCCGCAAGCTCTACGAGTCGGACAACGGGCCGAAGTACCTGAACACGCCGGACACCGCGATCTACCGCAAGTCCCAGGTCCTGTACGGCATCGACCTCGCCAAGAAGGACATCGCCAAGGCCAGCCGGGCCGTCGTGGTCGAGGGCTACACGGACGTCATGGCCTGCCACCTCGCCGGGGTGACCACGGCCATCGCCACCTGTGGCACGGCCTTCGGCGGCGACCACATCAAGATCCTGCGCCGGCTGCTCATGGACAACGGCTCGGCCCGCGTGATCTTCACCTTCGACGGCGACGCGGCCGGCCAGAAGGCGGCCCTGCGCGCCTTCGAGGACGACCAGAAGTTCGCCGCCGAGACGTACATCGCGATCGCCCCGGACGGCATGGACCCCTGCGAGCTGCGCCTCGCCAAGGGCGACGACGCGGTGGTCGAGCTGACCGAACCCCGCACCCCGCTCTTCGAGTTCGCCCTCCGCCAGATCGTCGCCCGCTACGACCTGGAGACCCCGGCGGGCCGCGCGGCCGCCCTCGACGAGGCGGCACCCGTCGTGGCCCGCATCAAGAACAGCGGCGCGCAGCACGAGGTCGCCGTGCAGCTCGCCGGCATGCTCGGCATCCTCGACACCCAGTTCGTCGTCAAGCGCGTCGCCCAGCTGGCCCGCTGGGCCCGCGACCGGGGCGGCCAGGGCCCCGCCCCGGCCGCGCAGCGCACGGCCCAGCCGTACGAGTCCACCGCCCGGCCCCCCTCCGGCCCGGCCCTCACCCTGCGCAACCCGGTGTTCGCCACCGAGCGCGAACTCCTCAAACTCGCCCTCCAGCGCCCGGAGCTGGTCGCCCCCGCCTTCGACGCGTACGGGGTCGACGAGTTCACCGCCGCCCCCTACGCGGCCGTCCGCGTGGCGATCATCGAGGCCGGCGGCGTCGAGTACGGCGCCGAGGACCCGCAGGAGTACCTGATCCGGGTCCGCGAGGCGGCGCCGGACGACACGGTGCGGGCCATGGTGACCGAGCTGGCGGTCGAGGCGATCATGCGCAAGACGGTCGACGAGGTGTACGCGGGCGCGCAACTGGTCACCGTGCGCCGTCGGGCCGTGGAACGCCGGGTGCGCGACGTCCAGGGCAGCCTGGCCCGCGCGGCCGCCCAGGGCGACCCGGCCCAGCTGGCCGCCGTGCAGAACGAGTTGTGGGTGCTCCAGCAGTACGACCAGGCGTTGCGGGAGCGGGGCGCGGAGGCGCTCTGAGCCCGTGCCGGCACGCGCCCCGGGCCGTGCACGTCCCCGGAGCACATGCCAATCCGCGCCGGAGCCACCCCCACGTGCCCGGCCCGTGAGCGGTGTACGGCCCTCCCAGCAGCGCACTCCCACGGCACGGTGACCGTGCGGTCACGGACCGGACGCAAAAAGTCACCGCACGCCCCTCGTTTCGGCTGTGTGTCGTACTCCACACTGGGTTCCGGTGCCTGAGTCCTCGGAGCGCGGCCGACCCGTCCCCCATGGGTCCGAGATCCCCGCGGTTCCGCTCGATGAGTACGGGATGGACGGCGGAGAGGCCGCCCGCGCCATCCCAGACGTACCGCTGCCGCACGCCCGGGCAGCGACATTCCTGGAGGTCGCCCCCGTGCAGACCCAGACCCTCGTACAGAACGACACACGTACGGCCATCGGTACCGACGGCGCGGAGCCGGACCCGGAAACCGATGTGATCACCGCGGTGCCCGCCCAGAGCCGCGCCGCGCACCACCCCGAGGCGGCCCCGGACGGCCCGCCCGACCTGGACGGGCCGCCGAGCGCCGGGGCCGAGGCCGCCGAGCCGGCCGACCCCTCCGAGCCGGAACCCGTGGAACTGCCGCGCGTCCGCACGGACACCAGCGGTCCGTCCTCGGACCTGTTCCGCCAGTACCTGCGCGAGATCGGCCGCATCCCCCTCCTGACGGCCGTGGAGGAGGTGGAGCTGGCCCGCCGCGTCGAGGCCGGTCTCTTCGCCGAGGAGCGCCTCGGCAACGCCCCCGACCTCGACACCCGGCTCGCCCTCGACCTCGACCGGCTCGTCGTCATGGGCCGTATGGCCAAGCGCCGCCTCATCGAGGCGAACCTGCGGCTCGTCGTGTCGGTGGCGAAGCGTTACGTCGGCCGCGGCCTGACCATGCTCGACCTGGTCCAGGAGGGGAACCTGGGCCTCATCCGGGCAGTCGAGAAGTTCGACTACGCCCGCGGCTACAAGTTCTCGACGTACGCGACCTGGTGGATCCGCCAGGCCATGTCCCGCGCCCTCGCCGACCAGGCGCGCACGATCCGGGTCCCGGTCCACGTGGTCGAGCTGATCAACCGGGTCGTGCGCGTGCAACGCCGCATGCTCCAGGAGCGCGGCTACGAGCCCACCCCGGACGAGGTCGCCGCCCACCTCGATCTCGCCCCCGAGCGCGTCAGCGAGGTGCTCCGCCTCGCCCAGGAACCGGTCTCCCTGCACGCCCCCGTGGGCGAGGAGGACGACGTGGCCCTCGGCGACCTCATCGAGGACGGCGACGCGGCGAGCCCCGTGGAGTCGGCGGCGTTCCTGCTGCTGCGGGAGCACCTGGAGGCGGTCCTCTCCACCCTCGGCGAACGCGAACGCAAGGTGGTCCAACTCCGCTACGGCCTCGCCGACGGCCGTCCCCGCACGCTGGAGGAGATAGGCCGCATCTTCGGCGTGACCCGAGAACGCATCCGGCAGATCGAGTCCAAGACCCTCAACAAACTCCGCGACCACGCCTTCGCGGACCAGCTGCGGGGTTACCTGGACTGAGGGGTGCAGGCGCCTGGGCCTGTGGCGCCCCTGGAGAGCAGTGGGCGCAGCCCTTGCTTTCCAGGGGCGCGGGGAACTGCGCGACCAGCCCCCCACTCACCCGCACTCGACGGCGCACCCCTCAGCCCGCCCCCTCAGTCCACCTCCGCCACAGCCTCGGCGAACTGCGCCTTGTACAACCGCGCATAAGCCCCGTCCGCCGCCAACAACTCCTCGTGCGCCCCCTGTTCCACGATGGCTCCCTTCTCCATCACCAGAATCGTGTCCGCGTCCCGGATCGTCGACAGCCGATGCGCGATCACGAACGACGTCCGCCCGTGCGCCAGCTTGGCCATCGCCTTCTGGATCAGCACCTCGGTCCGGGTGTCCACCGAGGACGTCGCCTCGTCCAGCACCAGGATCACCGGATCCGACAGGAACGCCCGAGCGATCGTGATGAGCTGCTTCTCACCCGCGCTCACCCCGGCCCCCTCGTCGTCGATCACGGTGTCGTACCCGTCCGGCAGCGTCCGCACGAACCGGTCCGCGTGCGCGGCACGGGCCGCCTCCTCGATCTCCCCCCGCGTCACCTTCCGCGACGCGGGCGCCCCGTACGCGATGTTCTCCGCGATGGTCCCCCCGAACAGCCAGGTGTCCTGGAGCACCATCCCTATCCCGTCCCGGAGTTCGTCCCGCGACATGGACGTGACATCGACCCCGTCGAGCGTGATCCGCCCGCCGGTGACCTCGTAGAACCGCATCAACAGGTTCACCAGGGTCGTCTTGCCGGCCCCGGTCGGCCCCACGATCGCGACGGTGTGCCCCGGCTCGACCACCAGCGACAGATCCTCGATCAGCGGCTTGTCGGCCTCGTACCGGAAGGAGACGTTCTCCAGCGCGACCCGCCCCCGCAGCTCCTCCGGCCGCACCCCGGGCACCGCGTCGGCCTCCTGCTCCTCCGCGTCGAGCAGTTCGAAGATCCGCTCGGCGGAGGCGACGCCGGACTGCACCAGGTTCGCCATCGAGGCGACCTGCGTCAGCGGCATCGAGAACTGCCGTGAGTACTGGATGAAGGCCTGCACGTCACCGATGGACAGCGCGCCGGACGCGACCCGCAGTCCGCCCACCACCGCGACCAGCACGTAGTTGATGTTCGACACGAAGAACATCAGCGGCTGCATGATCCCGCTGTTGAACTGGGCCTTGAACCCGGCCTCGTACAGCCGCTCGTTCTCCTCGGCGAACTGCTTCGCCGACTCCTCCTGCCGCCCGAATACCTTCACGAGCGTGTGCCCGGTGTACATCTCCTCGATGTGCGCGTTGAGCTTGCCCGTCACCCGCCACTGCGCCACGAAGTGCGGCTGCGACCGTTTGCCGACCCGGGTGGCGACCACGAACGACACCGGTACGGTCACCAGCGCGACGAGCGCCAGCAGCGGCGACACGCAGAACATCATCACCAGCACGCCGATGATGGTGAGGAGCGAGTTGACGAGCTGCCCCATCGACTGCTGGAGCGTCTGGCCGATGTTGTCGATGTCGTTGGTCGCCCGGCTCAGCACCTCGCCGCGCTGCCGCTTGTCGAAGTACGACAGCGGCAGCCGCGACAGCTTCGCCTGCAGCTCCTCGCGCATGTGGAAGACGGTCCGGTTGATCGCCCGGTTGGAGAGCCGGGTCGCCGCCGCCATCAGCAGCCCCGCGACCAGGAAGATGCCGAGGGCAACCAGCAGCACCGTGCCGACGGCGTCGAAGTCGATGCCCTTGCCCGGGGTGAAGTCCGTGCCCGAGAGCATGTCGGCGACCGCGCCGTCCCCGCGCTCGCGCATGGACGCGAGGACCTCGGCCTTGGTGGCACCCGCCGGCATCTCCCGGCCGACGACCCCCGCGAAGACGAGGTCGGTCGCCCTGCCGAGGATCCACGGCCCGAGCACCGACAGACCGACGCTGAGCACCGCGCACACGATCATCGCGTACATGGTGAAGCGCTCGGGCCTGAACTGCGCGAGCAGCCGTTTCCCGGACCCCTTGAAGTCCATGGAGTGCTGGTCGGGGGCGCCGGCCCCCGCCATCCGTGCCAACGGCCCGGCCATCAGGCTGCCTCCGCTTCCGTGAGCTGGGAGAGGACGATCTCCCGGTACGTCTCGTTGTCGGCCATCAGCTCCTGGTGGCGTCCGGTGCCGACGACCCGGCCCTCGTCGAGGACCACGATCCGGTCGGCGTCCCGGATGGTCGCCACCCGCTGGGCCACGATCACCACGGTCGCGTCGGCGGTCTCCCGCCCCAGTGCCGCGCGCAGGGCGGCGTCGGTCGCGTAGTCCAGCGCGGAGAAGGAGTCGTCGAACAGATAGATCTCCGGCCGCTGCACCAGCGTCCGCGCGATCGCGAGCCGCTGCCGCTGGCCGCCGGACACATTGGTCCCACCCTGCGCGATGGGCGAGTCCAGCCCGTTCTCCAGGCGCTCGACGAACTCCTTGGCCTGCGCCACCTCCAGCGCGTGCCACAGCTCCTCGTCGGTCGCGTCCGGATTGCCGTACCGCAGGTTCGTCGCCACGGTCCCCGAGAAGAGGTACGGCTTCTGCGGCACCAGGCCCACGGTCCTGGCCAGCAGCTGCGGATCGAGCGTCCGCACGTCGACGCCGTCCACCAGCACCTCGCCCTCGGTGACGTCGAACAGCCGGGGGACCAGCCCGAGCAGCGTCGACTTCCCGCTGCCCGTCGACCCGATGACGGCGGTCGTCTCACCGGGCCGGGCCACGACCTCGATCGACCGGAGCACCGGCTCCTCGGCACCCGGATAGCGGAAGCCCGCACCCCGCACCTCCAGGAACCCGTGGCGCCGCAGCTCCCGGACGGGCGCGACCGGCGGCACCACGCTGGTGTCGGTGTCGAGCACCTCCTGGATGCGCTCGGCGCACACCTCGGCGCGCGGCATCATCATGAACATGAAGGTGGCCATCATCACGGCCATCACGATCTGCATCAGATAGGCGAGGAACGCGGTGAGCGCGCCGATCTCCATGCCACCGCTGTCGATCCGATGGGCGCCGAACCACACCACCGCGATCGACGACAGGTTGACGACGGTCATCACGATCGGGAACATCAGCGCGAGCATCCGCCCGGTACCGAGGGAGACCTCCGTCAGCTCGACGTTCGCCTTCCGGAACCGGCCCTTCTCGTAGTCGTCCCGCACGAAGGCCCGGATCACCCGGTTGCCGGTGATCTGCTCCCGCAGCACCCGGTTCACGGTGTCCAGCCGCTCCTGCATGGTGCGGAACAGGGGGCGCAGCCGGCGCACGATCAGGCTGACCGAGATGCCGAGCACCGGTACGACGGCGAGCAGCACCCCCGACAGCGGCACGTCCAGCCCGAGCGCCAGCACGATGCCGCCGACACACATGATCGGAGCCGACACCACCAGCGTGAACGTCATGAGCACCAGCATCTGCACCTGCTGGACGTCGTTCGTCGTCCGGGTGATCAGCGACGGGGCCCCGAAGTGACCGACCTCACGCGCCGAGAACGACTGCACCCGGTCGAACACGGCCGCCCGGATGTCCCGGCCGACCGCCGAGGCGGTGCGGGCGCCGTAGTACACGGCACCGATGTTGCAGACGACCTGCACCAGCGAGATACCGATCATCAGCGCGCCGAAGGACAGGATGTAGCCCGTGTCCCCCTTCACCACGCCCTGGTCGATGATGTCCGCGTTCAGCGTGGGCAGGTAGAGCGTGGCGCACGTCTGCACGAACTGCAGCAGCACCAGCAGGGTGATCGGTGTCCGGTAAGGACGAAGATGACTTCTCAGCAATCGTATGAGCACGCGAGGTCTCTCGGGGTCGGGGAAGGGGTTCGGGACGCACCACCCCCCATCGTCGGACACTCTCCCCGCGTTACCTCAACCGAATTAACCCGACGGAGCAGCCTTGACGCATTCATGACCCGGCCGCGCAGGCGGCCGCCACCGCCCCATCCCCAGCCGCGGCCGCGTCCTCAGACCCGGAACGCCCCGGGGTGGGTCTGCTCACGCACCGCCACGTACTGCTGCCGCACCGCCTGCCCCACCGCCAACTCGTCCCCGGGGTCCAGCACCTGCGCCGCCGCCCCCGGCCACATCGGTGGTGTACGCGGATCGAGCGCCCCCTGCGAGACCCCGAGCGCCCAGGCTGCCTGCCGCGCGGCGCCCACCGCCGCGTAGTCCGCCGGCTGCGGCACCACCACCTGCACCCCGAACAGCGCCGGCGCCGCCGCCTGCACCGCCGGCAGTTCCGCCGCCGCGCCGAGCAGGAAGATCCGCCGTACGTCGACGCCCCGCCCCCGCAGCACGTCCAGCGCGTCCGCGAGCCCGCACAGCATGCCCTCGAACGCGGCCCGCGCGAAGTGCTCCGGCTTCATCGACTCCCGCCGCAGCCCCGCCAGCGTCCCCGCGGTGTGCGGCAGGTTCGGCGTCCGCTCACCCTCCAGGTACGGCAGCATCACCAGCCCGTGCGACCCGGGCGTCGACTTCATCGCCAGGTCGGACAGCGCCTCCAGATCGGACACACCCAGCAGTTCGGCGGCCCCGCGCAGCGTCCGTACGGCGTTGAGCGTGGTGACGACCGGCAGATGCATCCCCGTGGCGTCGGCCAGCGAGGTGATCATCCCGGAGGAGTCGACGAGCGCCGTCGTGTGCACGGCCATGACGGACCCGGAGGCCCCCAGCGACACGACCGCGTCCCCGAGCCCGATGCCGAGCCCGAACGCGGCGGCCATGGTCTCCCCGGTGCCGGCGGAGATGAGGAGCCCCTCCGGCGTCGTACCGGCGGCGTCCGAGGGGCCCAGCACCTCCGGCAGCATGACCTGGTGGCCGAGCGCCATCTCGACGAGATCCGTGCGGTACTGCCCGGTCGCCGCGTTCCAGTACCCGGTCCCGGACGCCCCGCCCCGGTCCGTCGTCCTCCTGACCGGCCGCCCCAGCAACTGCCAGACCAGCCAGTCGTGCGCCTGGAGCAGGACGGCCGTCCGCATCGCGGCGTCCGGTTCGGTACGGCTCATCCAGCGCAGCTTCGTCACCGGCTGCGCGGCCCCCGGCACACAGCCGACGGCCTCCGCCCACGCGCCGCGGCCCCCGAGCGCGTCGACGAGGTCGGCCGCCGCGACCTGGGTCCGCCTGTCGCCGCCGACCATCGCCGGGCGCACGCTGTTGCCCTGTGCGTCCAGCGCGATCAGCCCGTTCTGCTGGGACGAGACCCCGATCGCCTGCACACCCTCCAGCAGCCCGCCGCCGGCCGCCTCGCCCAGGGACAGCAGCCAGGCCTGCGGGTCGACGTCCGCCGGACGCCCCCCGCTCTCGGCCGGCTCCAACGGGTGCGGGGCATACCCCTGCCTGAGCACGGCCCCTGTGTCCGAGTCACAGACGACAATGCGCGTAAATTCGGGCGAACTGTCCAGCCCGGCGACTATCCCCATGGCAGAAATTCTGCCGCACCGGAAGGGGTGGGGGCGCCGCGCGTCGGTCCGGCCGACTCGATTCGGTCCCTAGGTATTGCTCGTGCCCCAGTCGTCCGCGGCGGAGCCGTTGGCGTTGCGTTCACGCAGCGAGCGCACCCGCTCGGCGACCAGGTCGGGCACACGGTCCCCCACCTTCTCGCTGACCACGTGGTACGCCTTGCCCGCGTAGACACGCCCCTGCTGGGCGGCCGACTCGGCGGTGTTGCGCACCGCGGGGTTCTGCGCGACCTGGCGCGCGGACTTCTTCAGCTGTTCGTAGCGTTCGCGTCCGGCCTTCGTGCCCAGTACGTAGCCCAGGGCCAGTCCGGCAAAGAACGTGAGCCGATAGCGCATGGCGGCCACCCTTCCCTTACGTCTGCGTCGGTCCCTTGCGTGCCCTGCGCGGGCGACGGGCGCGGGAGATACCGATTGGCGGAGCACCCCCCTGCTTGCGCTAATGTATGTGTCGCAGCGAGCGCACGCCCCCTGGCGAATACCCAGGGAGGTACGTTCGATGCACCGAGGCAATCCTCCGTAGCTCAATTGGCAGAGCAGCCGGCTGTTAACCGGCAGGTTACTGGTTCGAGTCCAGTCGGGGGAGCTTCGATCTTCCGTAGCTCAATTGGCAGAGCAGCCGGCTGTTAACCGGCAGGTTACTGGTTCGAGTCCAGTCGGGAGAGCAGTGAGGAAGGACCCCGTCGGGGTCCTTTTTCATGTCCGGGGGAACCGCGTGCGCGCCGCCGAAGTCCTCAAGGTCAAGAAGCGCATGCGAAGGCCGACCATCCGAAGCAGGAGATCGTATGAGCGGCTATGCTGCGGCAGACGGCGCGCACACATGTACGCGACACGCCGTACGGGGCGGTAGCTCAGCCGGTTAGAGCAGCGGACTCATAATCCGTCGGCCGTGGGTTCGAGTCCCACCCGCCCCACTCTTCGCTACGCGAGGAGAAACCTTCTGACCAGCAACTTCGCTGGCAGATCGGGGGACTTGAGAGGTCTCGGCGGTCCTTGCCTGTCACTCGTTGGTGTCCCAGGGACCACCGAGGGACCACAAGGTCACTCGTTGGTGCTCCAGGGACCACTGGGGACCACAAGCGGGTGGTGAAACCCGGATCTGTAGGTCACGCCACTTTCTCTGGCGCCTTCTCTGCTGAGTCGGTCTGGCCGCTGGAGTCTGGCGCGGATGGCTGCGGCGGAACCCAGCCGACGGCGTTCGGCCCCGCTCGGTCGATCACGACTCGGCTGAGCATCGCGTGCGGCCGTTGCTCCTCCGAGAGACGATCGTTCCAGTTCTCCACATGGACGATCTCGCAACCGGTGCTCGCGCAGTACTCCCGCAACCACTTCTCCGTCGCCGCAGCCGCCTGCTCCGGTGTGCGGACTGTGGCCCGGATCTCTCCAAGGGCGGCCCCCTTCGCGCGGGCCTTTAGCCCGATGGTCCAGAGGCCGCCGCTGCTGGCGCCGTGGACGAAGAGCACGGCCATGTCGTGGTTGAAGATCTTCGCCGGAATCTTCAAGGGCCGCACCACTTCGTAGGCGAGAGCTGTCTCGCGAGGCACTACAGAGAGAGTCGATTCGGCTTCTGCCTGCATGAGCTGTGGCAGGACGCTGGTGTACGTGTCTGACGTGATCTGACGCGAGCTGTGCCCCAGACGCTCCTGGACCACTTTGATGTCGTTCTTCGCGAGAAGGGACAGGGTGGCCGAAATGTGCCGGAGATCGTGGAGGCGGACCGGCGGAAGTCCCGACAACTCGACCAGCCGTTTGAAGCGCCGACTGACCCAGTCAGGGTGGTAGGACTCTCCGTTCTCCTGCGTGAAAACGCGGTCCGATTCGACCCTGGCTTCCTGGCCGGACCACTGCTCGCGTTCCTTCGCCTGGGCGACCTGCCAGGCGCGCAGCACCTCGACTGATTCCGCACTGAGCGAGATGGTGCGGACACTGTCTGCCTTTGGATCTTCCCCGTACAGGCGGTAAGCGACTTCGACGATCTGCGCAGAGATGCGCATCCATGGAGAGGCCAAGCTCACCTCCTGCCACGGCAGGGCGCACATCTCGCCGCGTCGGGGCCCCAGAAAGGTGAAGGTGTGCCATAGGGCGTACAGCCGGTCATCGCTGACAAAGTCTAGGAACTGTCCGGTCTGTTCGGGAGTCCAGACCATGACTGGACCAGGTTTGGCACCCGTCCGCCTCCACTGTTCGACTCTCTCTGGCGTCCACACCAGCGGCTTGGGCCGCTTCGCGGCTGGAAGCTCGACCATCTGGGACCAGTTGGTCGTGTACTCACCCCGCTTGATCCCGGTGTTGAGAAACGAACTGAGGGTGGCGTTGATGCGATGCATCGTCGCGGCACTGGTGATCTTGCGCACGCCCTTGCGGCCCGCCTTCAGGGCGGCGTTGGCATCGAGCCAGGCTCGGCGGGTGACGCGCCGCTCACCTCTCTTCCCGGCCGCGCGCACCCACGCCGTGTAGGCCGTGTCACGGGCGTTCTGGAGCTCAACCACGCGGGCGTGGTGCAGTAGTCGCTCGGCGTTCTCCTTCTCGATGGCGTCGAACATGGCCTCGACATGGCGAAGCTTGAAGTCTCGCCGCTTGACGTGGCCCAGGCGCGGTGCGAGGTAGTTCGCGACGTGCTCCTCGTAGCTGTGCCGCGTTGTGCGGGCCAGAGCCTTCTTTCGCTTGAGCCACGCTGTGAGGTCCTCGCCGACTGTCGCATTGCTGAGTACGTCGGTGCCCCGGTCCGAGTCACGAGCGACCTTCTTCGCCTCGGCCTTGGCCTCCTCCTTGGTGGCGAATCCGCCCCGCTTGATGCGGCGTCGCTTGCCGTTCTCACCGGGCTCCAAGTCGATCGAGAAGTACCACGTACCGTGGCCCTTTCGCTTGAGATCAGGGCACGTCAGCCCGATGTCTCGGAGCTTCGCTGAGCCGTCGTCGTTGAATATTGCCTCCCCGGAGTCGTCTGTCGCCGGCACCTTGCACTGGCAGCGGCGGAAGTAGCTCGCCTCTGACACGCTTCTCCCCTTTGTGGTGGCGTGTGGATCTTTTGTGTCGGTCCTTGTCGAACCGACGCCCATCTTGCCCCAACACTCCAGTGTTGGCGTATCCTTATGGCACGTTGGCGTGGGGGAGAACGCGACAACGGGAATGACAACGAAGGACGCATCTGTAGCTACGGACGCCGGGGCCAGTTCGATGACCCTGGAGGAACTACTCGCGCTGCCACCGACCGTGAACGTTGTGACGGCTGCGCGGGCGCTGGGGATCGGCACGCACAAGGCCTACAACTTGATCAAGGAGGGGTCTTTCCCCGTGCAGACGCTCCCACTGGGCGGCACGGTGAGAGTCCCCACTGCTGCGCTCTGGCAAGTGCTTGGGGTGACGCCACTGGTGCAGTGACCTGGTAGCCCTTGGGTCTGTTGGCCTCGCTAGGTCACAGCTCGGACTTGTGCCGTGGCCTAGGATCAGGCGGCTATGGGCGCACGAGACGAGAACGGACCACCGCATGCCACGGCTCTACGGTTTCGATGACGCCTCACGTCGTCGGCTACGTGACGACGAAGTGGACCCGCTCCGCCAGATGGTGAGCCGGGCGCTGAGCAATCAGTCCAACCAGGACGTTGCCGTGTGGGCGAACGGTGAGGGCTACCGGGGAACCCTCGGCGGGGAGTGGAAGGACGCCTCGGTTGGACGCCTGTTCCGCAACCCGGCGATCGCCGGACTGCGTTACGACGATGACGGCGAACTTGTCGACGCGGGTCACCCCGGAGCCATCACGCGCGAAGAGTTCGAGGCCCTTCTCGAGCGGGAGAAGGCTCGCAGTACGAAGGACGCTGAGCCGGCCTTCGACTATCTCCTGACCGGCGGGGGCAGCACCTGTGGCAAGTGCACACAGGATCTCGGGGGCGCCCGTACCAATGTGGGCACGCCCGGATACCGCTGTCGCCCGAAGGACAGGAGGGGGATCGGCGGCTGTGGCGAGGTCCGGATTGATGCCGGGCTGTTGGAGGACTACGTCGGAGAGAACGTCGTGGCGGAGCTCCTCAAGCCCGGCATTCGAGCCCAGATCACCAAGGCCCAAGAGGCCGTGCGTAAGAAGGCCGACGAGCTCAAGCAGGAGATCGAGGATTTGGAGGGCCGCCAAGCCGAGCTCGGGAGGCTCTACGGCAACCGCCAGATCAGCAGCGAGGCGCTCGTAGCCGGAGAACGGGAGATCGCGGCCAATCTCAAGGACATCCGTCCGCGTCTTCGGTACGCGGAGCAGATGGCGAACTTCTCACTGGGTCATGCCAAGGACCTGGTGAAGTGGTGGAACACTGCGCCCACCGCGTCGAAGAGGGGTCTCGTGGTGCTGCTCATGGAGAAGGTCGAGGTCTTCCCGGCGAGCGCCCGCGGTGTTCGGACCATTGAGCCGGGGCGAGTCGTCCTCCACTGGCGCAAGCTCTCCAGCATGTCAGGCGGCTGAGGTCGCCACCCGCGATGCGAGCCGCCTACCCACCATCGCCATCGTCAGCCCTGTGATCAGTGAGATCACGGCGAGTCCCGCCAAGAGCGGGGAAACGATCTCCTCGTACCGCAGTGGCCAGGGATGGCCCAGGTAATGGGTCACCAGGTATGACCCCTTGCTGGCGGCGTAGGCCACTCCGAGGATCGCGGAGATCGACGACAGGGCGAGGCCGCGAGCCGACCAGGCGTGTCCTCCGCGCCGGGCAACGAGAGCCATTCCGGTGCACAGAAACGCGATCTCGCCGCACGTGATCGCCACGTAGCCCAGGTAGACCATGAGGTAGACGGTGACGCCTGGCACTGTTGCGTATTCGGTCGTGAATTCCACGGTCTCGTCCGTGGTGTTGATGAACAGCGGCAGCATCGCGAGGAGGACACACGCTGCCAGGGCGCCACGTGCGAACAGGCTGGCCTTCAATACCTCATGGTTGTAGGACCAGTCCACGAGCATGAGCTGAAGACTGCCGCACCACACGACGGCGCAGATGTGGGCCCCGAGTTTGGCGGCATTGTTCATGCCGGTCACAGACTCGATCATGTCCTCTACCGCTGGGACGGCGAGGGTGACGCCTAAAGTGCAGATGCCGATAGCCACCGCTCGGGTGAAACGGGCTACGCGGTAGTCGCTTCGGTCACGCTGACGCCAGGCCTCCCGAGCGGAGAGCATGGTGCCCACCAGGCCGATCAGAGCGCACAGGCCGAAGACTAGGCCGTCCATTTGGTTCAGGTTCCTTCCAGGTCAGAGACGGCGCGCTCGGCTGCTTCGGTGAAGCTGAGACGCCTCCGCCGGCCGGGCCGCGGTGGTTCCGCGGCCGGGGGAAGAGGCTCGGGCACTTCCGGGACATGGAGATCGCTGTGTCCGTGTCGCAGACGGATCTCACGGGCGGCCTCCAGAAGTTCGGCAGCCCCGGCTTCGCCCAGGTCGTGGATGAGTCGAAGTGCCTCGCGTGCGTCTTGATACTCCTCGTAGACCGATAGGGACGTCAGTCCGTTGTAACCGGGGAGTAGGTAAGCTACCGGACAGTCGAATGCCCTTGCGAGTCCGGCCAGTTGGGCGCTCGATGGGTTCGCCTTGACGCCGTTCAGAAGGTCGTTCACGACCTGGTGGGTCATCGCCGGCTTGCCGCCGGGAGTCTCGGCCGTGGCGGCGGCGATGGCGCGCGTGCTTGGGGTCTTCCCGTCCGTGCCACGCTTCCTGCTGAGTAGCACAGCGAGCTTGCTGGCGAGGGGGGTGTCCGGGCCGAGCGGCATTGTGCTGGCTACTCCTCGTGATGCGGGCAGGCCCGACCTGACGGTGGACGGTGGATGTTGTGCGCACTCAGTATCACTGTGGGGCAGCTGTGGCGGACGGTGCACTGCAATGTCTATGTTGGTTGACAATAGGTGACGCTCGAAGCAAGATCTATAACGTAAAGCGTAGTAAGCGCGTGCTCGGCATGCGGGGCCGCCACCTCACTTCGCCTCCTAGGGTGCAGGATCGCGACAGGCGCCCAGATGGGCCTCGATGTGTGCCGCTAACTCGCTTGTGTGGGGATCTAAGTGGGCCGCGCGTCATGGAGGCGGAACGCTGTAACGCCGGGAGGGCGCGGGTGGGGATCGAGCTGGATCGAGTGCTAGCCCGACTGGAGGAGTCGGGTGGCACGGAAAACGTCATTCTGGATGGCGAAGCGGCGCTCGGCGCGCTTGGGGCTCTGGCGGTCGTCGATCCGAAACGGGTCGGCTGTGACGTGGAGCGTGTGAGCGGTGCTACTGCAAGTTGATCTGCGTGAGTAGTCGGGGGCGGGCTCCACGAGGGGCCCGCCCCCACGCGTCTGACCTGCGAAAACTTCTCGAAAATTGTGGACCTCCACTCTGAATGCATATAGAATAGAACCACAAGGAAGGGGGGAAGAAGAAGCCCCCACCGACCTCTTGGAGATCAAAATGTCGCACAAGTACGCCGCCCTGAAGATGCGCCAGATCCACCGCAACCCGAACCAGCCCCGCAAGACCTTCGACGAGGACGCGCTGAACGAGCTGGCCGAGTCGATCAAGGAGCACGGCCTGCTCCAGCCGATCGTCGTCCGGAAGGTGGCGGAGGGTTACGAGCTCGTGGCCGGCGAGCGCCGCTTCCGCGCCAACGAACTCGCGGACAACATCACCATCGAGGCGAAGATCCTGCTGCCCGAGGGCGAGTCCGAGATCAGCGACATGGACTCCTTCAAGAAGGCGATGGCCGAGAACCTGAACCGCGAGGACATGCTCCCGCTGGAGGAGGCGCGCGGCTTCAAGAAGGTCTTGGACGAGGAGGAGGGCGCCACGCCCGCGAGCGTCGCCAAGGCGTTCTCCAAGTCGGTCCAGTTCGTCAACCAGCGCCTGGCCCTGCTCGCTCTGCGCCCCGAGATCCAGGCGGCCGTCGACCTCGGGCACATCGGCACCCAGGCCGCCGTCCAGATCGCCGCGCTCTCGAAGGAGAACCAGAAGGCGGTCTTCCAGGACTGGAAGAAGGGCGACAAGAACGACAACCAGCTCGTCCACATCGCCTACGCCATGCGCAAGCAGGAGAAGGCGGCCACCCAGGACTCCATGGTCGACGTCGAAGAGATGACCCCCGAGGAAAAGGCCGAGCGGAGTCGCGCGCAGGCCAAGACCAAGAGTGACCTCGACGCCATCGAGGGAATGTGGGCGCTGCTGGACAGCATCGGCAAGGCGGACCCCATGGAGCTGGCCCGCACCCTGGCGGGGGAGGTCGGCAAGCGGCTTGAGCAGATGGACCGGGTCGCGGACGTCGTGCAGAAGGCCCGGTTCCAGCTCCGCCAGGCGAAGGCTCACGCCGACGCCAGCGAGATTATGGTCAACCCCGCCGCCGCAGCGCCCGACCTGGTGGCCGAGGCCGACGCCGTACTCGCCCAGCTGGACCCGGCTGCGGGCGACGCCGAACCGGAGACGCAGGCCGAGCCCGCCCCGGAGGCGGAGGCCGCCCCGGCCGCCGACGCCAACGCGGAGACCGAGGCCACCCCGGCCGCCGACGTGGAGCCCGAGAGCCCGGCGGAGCCGGGGGAGGACGACGTCGAGGCCGAGGCCGAGGCGGTGGCCGAGCTGGTCGCCGTCGCAGCCTGACCCGTCCGTCCCGGGGCGGCCCCCAGAGGGCCGCCCCCTTCTCTATGGAGCCCTGCAGTGATGAACGACATCCGGACCATGCGCAACATCAACCACAACCTGTTCGACGTGCCGGCCTCGGCCGACGCCCTCGAGGAGTACGACTCCGAGGTGGCCGAGCTCGTCCGCACGGCTGCGGCGTACCTGTTCAAGGCGCGCCGTGACAATGACGGGGCCGCCCTGAACGAGGCATACAACCTCACCCTGCTCGCCGCCTCCGACCTCATGAAGGGTGCCGGTAGTTCGGTGTACGTGCGCACCCACCTCATGGTCACGGCCCGTCTGGTCGAGCTCGAAGCGGCGCTGCTCGCCGCCGAGGCCAAGACCGCCAGCGAGTGAGGAGGCAGCCGTGAAGATAGATACCGACGTTCTCAAGGTCATCCGCTCCGCCACGGTCGACGGTCTGATGCTCCGTCGCAACGGCACGCTCGACCGGAAACTGTACGACCGGGTCAACCTGGCCCTGCAGGCGGTCGGCGGCACCTGGAACCGCTACCAGCGCGCCCACATCTTCCCCTTCGCCGCTGCCGACGCCATCGCGGGGCTGCTCGCCACAGGCGAGGTGATCACCGACGTCGACCGCGGGTACTTCCCCACGCCGAAGCCCGTTGTCGAACAACTCCTGGACCTGGCGGAACTCCAAGCCGGTTGCGAGGTATTGGAGCCGTCGGCCGGACGCGGTGCCATCGCCAAGGCCGCAGCTGCCCGCGGTGCCGTGGTCGACTGCATCGAACTCGACACTGCTCGCGCCGAGCACATCCGTGCCGGCGGCTACGCCCGCGAGGTCACGGCCGCCGACTTCTTCAGCGTGAAGGTTCAGCGCCGCTACCAGCGGGTCATCATGAACCCGCCGTTCGCTGACCGGCAGGACATCAGGCACGTCCAGCGGGCGTTGCGCTTCGTGCAGCCGGGCGGCCTGGTCGTGGCCGTCATGTATGGCAGCCTCCCGTACCGGAGCGACCGTAAGACCAAGGACTTCCGGGCACGGGTCCGGGAGGCGCGAGGGACCATCACGGAACTGCCCGACGACGCGTTCCCGGTCGGCGTGTCCACGGTGGTTGCCGTCATCCCTGTCCGAGAGCCTGCGCCGCCCTCTCGGTTCAACCCCCAGGCGCCCAGGCGCGAGGACTTCACTGCAAGGCCCGCAGTGGCCCAGCAGGAGCTGTTCTTCACGGACGCGCCGACGGCTCACGGCACAGCGCCGCTCGACGGGTTCGAGTCCGGGGCTGCACCAGGGCTAGAAATAGATCCCAACACTGATGCGTGATACGTTCTATCTCGTTGGTGGGGGCGACCTCAGCCGAGGAACCGGCTCACCAACGTGCCGTGGCATGCGGCACTCCCCTTCGGTGCCTGGCGGGTGGCCAATCCCCCGCGCCCTACCCGCCAGGCACCGGCCCCGCACCTGAGCGGAGCCGCCGGAGCGCAGCCAAGATCCACGATCACGACCGGACCCGCCCCCGCCTCACGCCGGGGGCGGGTCCCCGTGCACTCAGGAGCGCCATGAACACAGAGGACTTCGCCGGGCACCCAGAAGATCGCGAACTGTACGAACGTCTCCTCGTCGAGCGGGACGGGACGCCGATCAAGGCCCTCGCTGAACGTGACCCGGGCCTCGAAGTCCCAGGAGACCCCGATCCAGACGCGATCCGGCACCTCACGGAACTCGAAGCAGCCACAACTTCCCGACGAAGAAAAGGACATGGAACATGACCACCAAGCAGGCACCGCCCGCTGAGCCGGAGCGCCGGACACCTCCCGTACCCGGTGCGGTGTGGTGCCGATCCTGTGAATCCTGGTGCCTGCCGACCGGCATCTGCGGCTGCAACAACCGGTGATGCACACCCTCCTCCGCTTCGTCGCCGACGCGATGGCCGTCCTACTCATGGCGGCCATCGCCGTTGCCGCCTGGGTCGTCGTACAGCTTGGCGGCGGCGGGGTCTTTCTTGCCAGCCTCTTGGCCTTCCCCACCTGCGGGCTGGTGGCCGCCGCCATCCACCACGTTCAGCGATGGGTGGGCGGTCGGCGACTAACGAACCGGCTGAAGCCCTGCCCCGGCGACCGCCGCGGCCCGGCGTGATCGTCTAGTCTGAGCTAGTAGGGCGCGGGGAACGGCCTACACAAGGGACGCCCAGTGACCCCGACGCCCGCCAACATTCCCGAACTGCTCCTGCCGCTCGCCGTCCCCACCGAGGACCTCGTTCCGTACTACCGGAACCCCCGCAACGGCGACCTCCCCTCGATCACCGAATCGCTGACCCTCAACGGCCAGTACCGCGCGATCGTCGTCAACAAGGGCACCCACACGGGCCGCCACAACGAGATCCTGGCGGGCAACCACACCTACGCGGCTGCCCAGCAGCTCGGCTGGGAGCAGATCGCCGTCACCTGGGTCGACGTCGACGACGACGCGGCGGCCCGCATCGTCATCGTCGACAACCGGACCAACGACCTCGCCGGATACGACAGCGTCCTCCTGGCCGAGATCCTTTCCGAGATCCCGGACCTGGCCGGTACCGGCTACGACCGCGAGAGCGTCGACCGGCTCCTCGATGACACCTCCCTGCCCGAGACGCTGGAACTCACATCCGACGGCGCGGGCACCGGTGCCGCAGCCACCGTCGACTACCTCCAGTGGGGCTACCTCCAGTGGGAGTCCAAGCGGGTCCGGATCACCTCCGAAGAGGTCGAAGCCCTCAACGCCATCTACACGAAGTTCGTGGACGACACCAACAGCGACCTCGGCTTCGGCTGGCACGTCTTGCAGCAGGCCCACGAGGAGGGCGAGGCTGCATGAGCAGCGCGCCCACCACGACGTTCTACGAGGCGTACCCGCTCGACCGGCTTCGCCCCGCCGACTACAACCCGCGCCACCTCAGCGAGGAGGCGTTCGTCAGGCTCCAGGCGTCACTACGTCGCCACGGTGTCGTGAAACCCGTCATCCTCAACGCCGACGGCACGCTGGTCGCAGGCCACCAGAGAACCAAGGGCCTCCAGGCCATCGGCCTGACGCACACGCCCGCGGTCATGCTGGGCACGAAGGTCAGACTGCAGGACGAGATCCAGTTCAACCTGCTGCACAACCGAGTCGAGACCGAGGCCAGCGTCGTCTACGCCGAGCCCGGCGTTATCGGCGCCTGGTCGTGGATTCCATGGCAGACCATCCGGGTCGCGGAACGAAAGAACCTCTCCTTCGTCAATGCCATCGGGCACATGACCGCCGGCCACGGCCCCTGGGGGAGCGTCGTCATCGACGACCAAGGCCGCATCGTCCTCAACGCCGAATACGCCGTCGTCGCCTCCATCAACCGCTTCGACCTCCTCGCCTGGACCGTCACGTCCGCCGACGCCGCCCAACTCCACGCCGACCTCACCGGCGAGTACGGCGTCTACGACTGGACTGCCATCGAGAGCAAGGCCCCGGTGTGGAACCAGCACATCGTGCAGCCCAAGAGGCTCCGCAAGTTCTCATCCAAGGCCAAGGCCGGAAAGCTCGCCTACGGCTCCGAGACCTGGGACCAGTTGGTCACGCCCTGGCTTAAGCCCACCCACCGGGTCGTCGACTTCGGCGCTGGATACGGCGACTACGCCAAGCACCTGCGCGCGAAGGGCTTCAACATCCACGACTACGAGCCCTACCGCTGCAGGGACGGCTCATACGCCGTCGACATCCGCGCCGTCGTCGGCATGATCCGCGACATCGACAAGGACATCCAGGCCAACGGCCTCTACGACGTGGTGGTCCTCGACTCCGTCATTAACGCCACCACCACCCTCGACTACCAGCACTGGGTGATGACCACCGTCAACGCCCTCTGCTCGGTGGACGGGGTCGTGTGCCTGGGCACACGCAACCTCGCCCGCGAACTCCGGGACGAGCAGGCCAAGCGGGTCACCTCCCAGACCGCCACCACCAAGATGAGCTTCCTCGACGAGGACAACGTCGAGATGAACTTCGTCAAGGGGAAGTGGCAGAAGCTGCGATTCCACACACCCGAGACCCTGGAGCCGCTGCTCCGCCGCTACTTCGAGGACGTCCAGGTCACCGACCTCAGCGGCTCCAACATCAAGGCCACCTGCCGCCGCCCCATCGCGCTCCCCAAGGAGGAATATGAGAAGGCATTCGAAGAGGAATTCAATATGCCTTATCCGAACGGCTTCCGACATGACAGGCATCTGGAATTGGTGGGAAATTTGATAAAATTGGTAGTAGGGAGAAATGAATCTCTCGCCAATTAAAACGGGTAAATGGGGAACGGATGTCACAGCGAATACGGGTCCAAATTGAATCTCGAACTCGGTACCACATCATGTGGCTGGCAGGCGTGCGGCACGTAGCCCTCGACCAGCACTGCCTGCGCAGCTTCGGCCAGCCCGACCGCCCCCGGCTGGACATCAGCCGCCGGCACCAGATCCTCGAACTCCCCGAGCACAACCCGCCGCTGGCCTGGTACCTGTGCGCGCTACCCAACCCCTGGAAGTGGAGCGACAACGCACACCTTGCCTTCGAGGGCGCGCCAGGAGAGCAGTGGGAGGGCCCTGCCCTGGTGCCCGGCTTGTACGTGCGCCTCAACAATGCTCGCCCCATCACCGGATGGGGCGAGCACAGTATCCCCGAGGGCGAGCCGCGCCGACGATCGATGCGTTTCCGTACCTGCCGCAACTATCAGTTCGCATGGTGGCTCCGGACCCACCGTGATGCTCCGGACGCGCCACCCGAGTATGTACCGCCCAAGCGGCCGGGGCTGGGCGAGCAACTGCCACTCCTGTGAGCTAGGAGTTGTGCTCGTCCTTGTCGCGTTGATCACGTCCTTGCGGTGGTGCATGCTCCTTGCGGCGAAGAAAGTTGAAGAACTCGCGCCACCAGTCCAGCCGGTGTTGTGAGTCGCGTGGCAGGGATCGTAGGACGAATGTTCCAGTGATGACGAAGGCGGCCAAAAGGATAACCGCCCACCACGGCGCGTCAGTAGGAATGTCGAATTGCGGCATTGTGCCACCCCATGTTCGAAGCATGCGGGGCGCTATGCCGCTCTTCTTCCTCCGGCTTCTGTCGCCGAGGAGACTGGGTGAGCGCCCCAAACGGATTTGGCGCGGGACTTCTGGGTCGCTCCAGGAGCACGAGGCACGCTGGGCGACTTGAGGCGCGCGAGACCGCAGGGGGCGGACGCGATGCAGGGCTTCGCCGTTGGCGGGCGAGGAGGACAAAGGAAGAGAAGTGAGATCTTGATCCGTATCCACGCGAACGCATCCTGCAGATCACGGATGATCTCGGTGATCAGCTGCTGGATGTGCTGAGCCTCAAAGGGCCCCTCGCCTGACAGGGCTACGGCGAGCCGAATCATTTCGACAGGCGCTGGTGCAGCGACCATCGCGGGTACGCCGAGGTCCTTCTCCGAAGAAAGACGCAGCTTCTCGCATCCGTCGCTCTCCGCGAGAACGCCCCAATCCTGCCCTGGCAGTTGGGGCTGAAGCGCATCGGTCAGCGATTTGAGCTGAAATAGCCGGACGGCTAGACGCTGTTCGAATGGCGCATCATGCTCCGGTTGTGTCCACCTGATCAGCGCGACGTCGTACTCGGGCGCTGAATGGACCACCGTCATGTCCGCAGTCACAACATGAGCGCAGGTCAAGACCAGGCCTGGCGCTACCAGAACCCCAGAACCCGAACCCAAGTTGACCGCCCGCACGAGGCGAGCGTACCGGCCGGGCACACAACTGTCCTTCATAAGAAGCAAATTGACGCTGGCCAGGCGTGCTGGGTGTCGCTGGCCACTGTTCAATGCGCGATCATGGCTATGGGCGCGGGGGCGCACCCGAGCTGTGGAGGAGCCCGCCGTGGGACGCCCCGACAAAGCCGCGCGTGCGGCCATCGCGCGCCGCCGCTCGGACGCCATCGATCTACGTCTCGCCGGCGTGGACTGGCTGACGATCGCCCGCAAGCTCGCCGCCGACCCGACCGTCAACTCCGACGGCATCGCTTACCCGCAGGGCTACGGAGTCGAGCGGTACCGCAAGAACCAGGACCCGCCCACCAACGAAGCCCTGATTCACGCCGCCTGCCGGGACGTCCGCACCGCACTCGCCGACCGCCGCGCTGAACTCAACGATGACGTAGACGAGTTGCGCGCCCTGGAAGCCGACCGGCTCGACCGGCTGTTCTTCGTCGCCTACAAGAAAGCCGTCCGCGACCAGGACCTCGCCGCCATCGACCGTACCCTGCGAATCATGGAGCGCCGCGCACGGCTGCTCGGCCTTGACATGCCCGTCCGCACGGAACTGTCCGGCCCCGACGGCGGACCGGTCCAGGTCGAAAACGTGACCGTCGACGAACTCGACGCCCTGATCGCGCTCACCGATCCGGACGGCGCATGACCCCGCGCGACCACGAAAGCGTCATCGCCCACTACAAGACCCTTCCACCAGCGCAGCGTCGCACCATCGCGCGGGCCGCATCTCCCACTCTGCGCGCTGAGTTGGTGCGCGTCGAACGCGAACTCGCCATGGACCGCTCCCCAGGTTCACTCGCCGCCGTCCTCACCGGTGGGCGCGAGATGCAGGCCCCGCACCTGGATCTCATCGACCAGGCGTTCATCGACATGGCCGCAGGCCGATGCGATCGCGTCATGCTGACCATGCCCCCGCGGCACGGCAAGAGCCGACGGGCCTCTCGCTGGGCGCCCCTCTGGTACCTGCGGCGCAACCCCGGCCACCGCATGATGATCGCCAGCTACTCCGCCGACCTGGCCGACGACCACGGCCGGTGGATCAGGGACGCCATCAACACCTGGGGCGACGACCTCGGCATCCAGCTCAAGGCAGGCAGCCAGGCCGCCAACAGGTTCGACATCGTCGGCGGCGAAGGCGGCCTCCTCGCGGCCGGTATCGGCGGCGGCCTCACCGGACGCGGCGCACACATCGCCATCGTCGACGACCCGGTCAAGGACATGGCCGACGCCGACAGCCCCACCATGCGCAAGCGCGCCTGGGACTGGTGGACCTCCGTACTCCAGACCCGACTCGAACCAGTCGGCGCCATCTGCCTCATCCAGACCCGCTGGCACGAAGACGACCTCGCCGGACGCATCCTCGCCACCGAGCGCGACGCCTGGCGGGTCATCGACCTCCCAGCCATCTCCGACAGCCCCGACGACCCGCTCGGCCGCATACCCGGTCAAGCACTGTGGCCCGAACGTTTCGACGTCACTCACCATGCCAAGACCCGCAAGCGAGTCGGCGAACGCGTCTGGGCCGCCCTGTACTTGCAGAAGCCCCGGCCGCCGGAGGGGGGCGTCTGGAGGCGGGAGTGGATAGAGACCGCCCGCATCAACGCCGTCCAGTTCTCCGGCCTCGACATGGCGCGCATCGTCGTCGCCGTCGACCCCGCCGGCGGAGAGTCCACCATCGGCGACGAGACGGGCGTCATCGGCGTCGGCCGCGACTTCGACCGGCAGCTGTACGTACTGGCAGACCGATCCGGCTCAATGGGCGCCAACGACTGGGGCCTGGCCGCATGCCGTCTCGCCCTCGAACTCAAGGCCGACGCGATCGTGGTCGAGAAGAACTACGGCGGAGACATGGCGCGGCAGATCGTCACCCAGGCATGGGAGCAGCTGCGCCGCGAGGGCGTCACCAAGGGGCTCCTCATGCCCATGATCCTGGAGGTCACCGCCAAGGTCGGCAAACGCCTGCGGGCCGCCCCCGTGGCCCAGCTGTACGAACAGCAGCTCGTGCACCACGTTGGCGAATACCCCGACCTGGAAGGCCAGATGGTCACCTGGGTCGAGGGCATGGACAGTCCGGACCGCATGGACGCGGCGGTGCACGGATTGACGGAACTAGCGGACCCCGACCAACTTGACACCCTGCCGAACGAAACCGACGACGACCGCTTCGACGGCCGCCGTTGAACGAGGGAAACTGCCCGTAGAGGCAACTGCCCGGCGGGGAGACACGGACCACCTGCTGGAGTCCTGTTCTGTGGCCTTATCTCTCCCAAGGTCACTAATCGGTAGGCCGCCAGCACGGGCAGCAGCTAACCTGCGAACCGTCGTGAACAGCCGTGGGGGTGCGCATGAGCCAGACAGGGGCGACCGCGGCAGGAGTGTCTGAGCCGACCGGTGACAAGGGCAAGGCACTCCTCGAAGCCGTGTGGGCGTACTTCAAGGCGTTCGACGACTGGCCGCCGACGGACCAAATCGACACACTCCTCTTCCGGGCGGGAGTTCACTTGGAAGACGCTCTGGCCGAACTGTCCAGTGATCTGGTGCACGGCATCAGCTGGAATGTGCCCGTTAGCGTCAACGCTGATCAACGCCTAAGTCTCACCTTCGCGGGCGCCCTCAATTGCAAGGACTCCGGACCGGAGACCGCTATCTACCTTCGACTGGTGGAATTGGCTGTCGATTTGGAGTGAGGTCTCCGCACCGAACTTACAATCCGCAACATCAACATTAAGAGCCTTCCAGTGTGGTGGATGGGGCAGAACGCTGCGTCTAGTGACCCTCGTGTTGTCTACCGCGCCGTTCTCTTGGCCCGCCAGGAACCCGCCTTCAGCGGTACGACTGTTCAGCCCGCTCAGGTCGGTGATATCGCACAGGAGAACAGTTGGGACCTTGCCTTCGACCGTCGCATCCGTGCTTTCCTCGGCGTAACAGACTCGCCGGAGGCCTATTGGAAGACGCGACAGGGTTTGTTGGCGCCTCCGGCTCCTGAGCCGCCTCCGGCTCCGACCGTGCCCTCGCTCGTTGTGTCGGTCTCTCTCCACCCCGAAGTGGCTGCTGCAGCCGCTTCACGCTTCGAGAATGATCAGTACGCTGACGCGGTGATGCGCGCGTTCCAAGCTGTCGAAAACCGGGTGCAGAGCCTGATTGGGTCCTCCGAAATCGGGGTGAAGCTGATGGGGGCGGCGCTGGGGTCGGAGCGTCCGAAGCTCGTGGTGACGCGGGCCACCGGTCCGTCGCTGCCGAGCGAGCGCGATGGCTTCCGTGACTTGTTCAAGGGCGCCATGGCAGGTCTGCGCAATCCGAGGGCTCACGGTCCCATTACGTGGATGATCCGGAGGAAGCGCAGGAAATGCTCACGTTCGCGAGCCTCCTTATGCGCCGGCTGGACCACGCAAAGGCCGAGTTGAAGGCTAAGGCGGCTCAGGGTTCCCCGACCCCGTAACCTGATCCTGCGGCGCGGGGCCGACTGCCTGGAGGGGCACTGTGGGCCTGCGCGAGCTGATCACCGACGTCTGGAGCTGGCTGGACTACAAGCCAGCCATGGCCGACCCGCGCCGACCGGGCCGTAACACCTGGGCGGAACTGACCCGATCCTGGGTGCCCGACGAGGACCTGCGACGCCTGGCCGCCTACCGGCTCCTGGCCGCGTACGACTCCAACCAGGCTGGCCAGTTCGCCGCGGTGACGGGCGATGACGAAGCGGGCGTCGAGCGAAGGGAACTCGGTGATGCTTCCAAGCTGGTCGACACCGCGCTCGGCTACCTCCTCGGATCCGAGCAGGTCATCAGCGTCGCTGGTGCGGAGCACACCGATGACGAGCCGACTGCCGAAGCAGCTGCCGCGCTGGCCGTTCAGGACAAGCTGAGGACGTGGGCGGAGAAGGAACTGCTGCCGCTGCGTCTTCAACAGGCCGAGCGAACCGCGATCCTGCTGGGCGACGCCGTCTACACCCTGGCCTGGGATCCCGCGAAGGGACGGGCCGTGCTGCGCACGTGGGATCCGGGTCTGTACTTCCCGGAGTGGCCCGAGGACGGCGAGCAGGACGGCGCCGAGTTCCCGCTACGTGTTCACCTGGCGTGGGAGCTGCCCGATGACAAACGGCGCGGGCTCAAGACGAGGCTTCGGCGGGTTACCTATGAACTCGGCCCGATCACTCCGGCCAGTCGTCGCGGCGCAGCGAAGGACGGCAGCCCGGCACGCGAGTACCTGTACACCGACAGCGGCGACCCGATCCTGGTGAGCGGCGACGCGCGGAACGCCGACACGGGCATCATCACCCGCACCTACCCTTGGGCACCCAACCGACCCTCCCCGTGGACGTGCTTCCTCACCGACGCGGAATGGGACCTGGACGACCTCACGCACGCCGACCTGCTGTACGACCTGCCGATGCACAAGGCCCGCTACCGGATCCGCTCGGACGGTGAAGTCCTCGACAGGCTCGACCTGATGGTGGACTTCATACCCGTCGTCCACATCACGAACAGCATCCCCGCCAGCGGAGAACACTGGGGGAAGCCGACCGTGGCCACCGTCCTCCAGGCCCTGGACGAACTGTCCGCGACCGACACCGATGGATCCGGCGCGTCGGCCACCACCGGCTCGCCGATCATCGGCCTGGCCGGAGCCCGTTTGCCCATCGACCGAGCGACCGGCCAACCGCTACCGGTGAAAGTCCGGGCGGGGACGGTCTGGCAGCTCAACGACAACGGACGCATGGACGTCCTCGACACGTCGGCCCAACTCGCCGAACTCCGTGCCCGCGTCGACCACATCCTCGACCGGATTGCAGCGAACAGCCGTCTCACCGCCGCCGGCCTCGGCACTCTGGACCCGACCGCCCTACCATCCGGGTACGCACTACAGCTTGCACTGGGCCCGCTCGACTCGCTCGTTGCCGCCATGCGCCTGGTCCGTAATCACAAGTACGCCGTGCTGCTGCGCATGGTGCAGCGCCTCCATCAAGCCGGACAGGCTGAAGGCTGGCCCGCGGGGGAGTCGTTGCCCGCCCGGCTGATGTGGGGCCCGCACACTCCGACCGACCGCGCCGCCGTCCTCGACGAGGTGGTCACGGGCGTTCAGGCAGGGGTGCTGTCCGTCGAGACTGGCGTCCGGATGCTCATCGACGCCGGGTATCCGATCGACGACGCGCAGGCGGAGATCGTCCGAATACAGGCTCGCTCCTTCGAAGCCGCAGCCCGTCTCGCCGATGCGACTGGTGACAATGCAGCTGTCCGTACCTTCCTTGGACTGCCAGAGGCCGAGAGCGGGGTCCTGTCTGCGCCGCTTGTCGAGGTTGAGAACCGGGATACCGAGTAGGGCGCGGGCTTTCTGTGCGTGCGGTTGCCCTACCATCGCCGGTCTGCGAAAGACGGACTTGCCGTTAGTTCAACCGTATCAGTTACTTTCCCCTTCGGGAACAATAAGAGACTCCGGTGTGAGCAGATCCACGACAATAAACGCTTGATCAGCCTGCGTGTCGAACCTTTCACGCTCAACGCGACTAAGTGGGCGGAAAACAGCTACGCGATCACCGGATTGCATGGCGAAATACTGCGGATCTGTTCCCTCGATACGGAAGGCTGGTCGCTCTGCATCCTCTGGATCGTGTAGCTGGGATAGACCTTCCTCCAGCTCGTGAAGGATGGACTTCCTTGCTACCGTCTCCGGGGCGAGTTCCCGGATGGCTTCCACAGCCCGGGAAGTAAAGCGAATATCGACGTTGCTCATGGTGTCAGATCCTCAGCACTTACGAGTTCTCCAGCAGCAATCTCTACTTCTGCCTCGTCGATCCTCTGCTTGGCTTCCGGCGTTGCCTCAATCGATCTGAGGGTCCATTTTGCGCCGGTTAGTGAAATTGAGGCTTGTCCCTCCATTCGAGGCTCAAAGACGCCCATGAGAATGAGCGCCGCGCCGAGCACCACGAATACGCCAATTGTCGTCGCCCCGCCATTCCTGAAGAAACCTACGATTGCCACTGCAACCAGGATCACTCCTACGCTCGTCAGAAGTAGGTTCACCTTCGGGCGAGGTCTTAGCTTCTTCGCCATTTCACTTCCTGAATGACGCGAAATATGCTGAGGTTAGACCACACCAACGTTATGTGTTCTGAGGGCCCGCCGCGACCGGAACGAGGACGGTCGACCTCTCCCGGTCAAGACGACTTGGCTCATGGCACGGCTTGGCTAGACTGATCAACGGCGCGGGGGCGCTGGAGACCTGTGGATGGTTCACGCATGACGCGCCCCTCGCTTTGCAACCCGCTCGAACCGGTCGGGCACCGTCGTGACGGGCGGCCGATCTTTCCGATCCTCGGGGCCTCGCCCGACGACGACTCCAACAAGCCCGGTGACGAGGGCGGCGCCCCGAACGGCGGTGTCACGCAGGAAGACCTCGCGCGGCTGCTGGCCCGCGAGAAGACCCAGGGCGGCCGGGCGGCCGTGAAGAAGCTGCTCGGCGACCTCGGGTTCGACAGCTCCGAGGCCCTGACCGAGTTCATCACCACGAAGCGCGACGCCGAGCAGGCTGCGCTGACCGAGATCGAACGCCGTGAGCAGGCCGCCGAGGAGAAGCTGAGGTCAGCGGAGACGCGCGAGGCGCAGGCCTTGGCCAAGGAGCGTGCCGCCATCCGGCGTGCCGCTCTCGGAGGGCTCGGCGCGACGGGGGACGACCTTGATGACGCGGTCCTCTTGATGGACCGTGCCCTGCACGACCAGCCCGATGCCGACGAGGCAGCTGTCACCACTGCCGCTGAGCAACTCAAGGAGCGACGCCCCGAGTTGTTCGGCCCTGCCCGGGAGACCGTGCCGCCCGCTCCGGGCGGATCTCCCGCCAGCGGCCCGCCGAAGCGCGGAGGCATTCCACGTAGGCGTGGAGCGGCGGGTCTCGAAATGGCCCGGCGGCGAGGGCTCATCAGCGACTGACCACGCCAACGAGACATGGCTCCGGGACCACGCCCTTCAAACCGTGGACGCCCTTCCGGACGCTGGTCGGGCTGATCAGGGACCACGCCCTGGCGCGGCTCGGCCGTCGTCATTTCGTGGACACCGCCCCTTGCAACTTGCGCCGGGTGCGGGAGGAATCCGATCCGCACCCACGAGGGAGACATCGTGAGCGACTACCAGGTCCTCACCACGGTCACGACGGTCACCGACGACCGGACATGGCTCGCTTCACTGGACGGCGTCCACGAAGCCCAGACGATCCCCATCGACACCAGCAAGCTGACGGCAGGCACCCACTACACGACGGGCACGCAGAACCAGCCCCGCCACATCATCAAGTCCGGCATCCCGCTCGGCAAGATCACCGCGTCCGGCCTGTACGCGCCCTACAACTCCGCAGCCAGTGACGGCACGCAGATCCTCGCCGGATTCCTCGTTGCTGAGACCGCGTTCACCCCCGGCTCTACGAAGACCGCGGGCGCACTGCTGTGGCGTGGCGAGGTGCAGGCGTCGAAGCTGCCCGTCACCTTCGCGCCCCCCGCCGCCGCGAACACGACCGCATTCATCCACTACCGGTAAGGAGGCAGCCCCATGGCACTTGAGAAGCTTCTTGAGGCGATCGTTCCCGAAGACATCCAGGCGTTCATTCGAGCGATCACCACGCCGGAGGACTACCTCCTCACGCGGGAGGTGTTCGCCGAACGCAACATCGACAACGTCAAGTTTCGTACGAAGAGCAGCAAGCGGCGCGTCAACGCGGCGAAGTTCCGAGCGTGGGAAGCCGCGCCGACGCTCGCCAGGCGGCGTGCCGAGCAGGTCATCAACGAAGGCATGCTGCCCTGGGTCGGCCAGGAACTGCCTTTCTCCGAGCTTCAGATCATCCTGGCTGCCGTCGATCGCGGTCAGGACACCAGCGAGTTCCTCGACCTGCTCTACGACGACCTCGAACAGCACGTGGAAGCCACGAAGGCCGCCATGGAGATCGCCGCCGGACAGATGCTGTCCACCGGTGTGGTGTCCCTGCCCGGAGTCGCCCTCGACGTGGACTGGAAGGTGCCGGCCGCCAACCGGCCGATGGTGGCGGTGCCGTGGTCCCAATCGGATGCGGCTACCCCGATCACCGACGAGCTGGCGTGGATCCAGTACCTGAAGAGCATCGGGGCGCCGCGCCCCGAGCGGGTCATCTCTTCGGAGAAGGCGCTGTCGCTGCTCGGGTCCACTGCGGAGTACCGGGCCGCGTTCCACAACTCGCCGTCCACCGAGCAGATCCCGAGCGGGATGCTCGCTCCGGAGGAGGTCAACCGGGTCCGCGCCAAGTACAACCTGCCGCCCGTGACCACCTACGACGTGCAGGCGTACGACAGCAGCGACACGCTGGTGCGCACGACCCCGGAGTCGCTGTGGGCGATGATCCCGCCGCGCCGCGAACAGTGGGGCGAGACCCAGTACGGTCTGACCGCCGAGGCGATCGAGTTGCGCGGCAAGGGAGTCATCACTGCCGAGGAGGCCCCCGGCATCGTGATCACCACCCACGTTCAGACGCGTACCCCCGTCCAGCTGTCCACGATCTCCGCCGCTGCTGCGATGCCCGTGCTGTACGTGCCGGACATCCACATCGCCGCGACGGTCTTCTAACGGGAGCGGTCATGGCGAAGTTGGCGAGCACCGTATTCCTGCGAGACCCCGAGCAGGGCCCGATCCGGCTGGAGGCGGGGGAGGAGGTTCCCGAGCGGCTCGCCCCGCTCATCCCGAATCCGGCCGCGTGGTCGGGGGAGGCTCCCTCTCCTGGGGGCGAGGACACGCCGAATCCGACCGGCCCGGACGGTGAGGCCGGAGACACGCCCACAGTGGCGGAGCCGGAGCCGGAGCCTGCGAAGACCCCGAGGCGACGCGCCGCGAAGACAGCCGGCGCAGGCGCGTAGGTAGCGGCACATCACCAGTGAGGCTCGGCACCGCCACCCCGCCGAGCCTCACACCGTACGACAGGAGCAACCCGTGGATGTCGCAGTACGCGCCTGGCTGCTGGCTCAGCTCGGCCCCACCACTGACACCTCCGACCTTGACGCACGCTACGCGCGGCTCACGTCGGCTCGCGCTGTCGCGAACGAGGTCCTAGCCGAGCGGCGCGCGAAGCTGCTCGCCGACCCGCTCCGCATGACGGTGGACGGCGTGGTCACCATCGACCAGAGCAACAACCTCGCAGGACTCGAACGCCAGATCACCGCGCTCGTGGACCTAGTTGCGCCGGACGAACTGGCCGAGGGAGAGGAAAGCACCGACCTCGTGACCGCGCCGCTGCTGCGCACTCGCCGGGGCAGGTAGACCGGCATGCCGTACAAGTGGTCACCGCTGGTGCCCGGAAATCCGGACGAGATCGCGCGCCGCGTCGCGGCCGTACTCGAGGACGCCTGGCAGCGACTTGCCGCCAAACAGCGCGCCGTCCTCAGTCAGTTCGCCGACAACCCGAGAACGCCGCACACCGTGGCGACGTTGGAAGAGTTCAAGCAAGCGATCCGCGCCTTCCGCCAGCGCGTCGACCAAGAGGCCTGGCAGTTCGTCCAACGGCAGCTACCCCACCTGTACGCCGTCGGCGCTCAAGCCGCCGCTGACGCCCTCGACGTGACCTTCACCTGGACCACCTTCCACCGGGACGCCCTACAGTCGCTCGCGTCCGACTCCTACGCCGATTTCCTGCGCCGCTCCCAGGAAGCCGAGCGAATGGCGAACCAGTTCTATCGGGCGGTGCGAGAGGCGGCCCGCCGAGAGATACCGCTGCTCGCGGCGGGCAACATGACGGCGAAGCAGGCCGCGAAGAATCTGGCGGTCAGACTCGCCGCCGAGCACAACCTGACCCACGTCGTCTACCGCAACGGCGCTCGCGTCCCAGTACGCGCCTGGGCCGAGGCCGCCACCCTCGCCAAGTCCGCCGTCGCCTACAACGCCGGCACCCTCAACCGGACCCGCCAGGCGGGCGTCACGATGGTCGAAGTCTTCGATGGGCTCGACTGCGGCTGGACCACCCATCAGGACACCGACAAGGCCAACCGCACACTGCGGACCATCGAAGATGCTGCGGAGTGGCCGATCTCCCATCCGCGCTGTCGGCGCGGCTTCGGGCCTCGTCCAGACGTCACAGAAGCGGAGTGAGCCCGTTCGAGCCGCCAAGTTCTGCGGTGGGCGGCTGGCTGTTTAGGACCCTGCTGCCTGGATGGCGAGCCATTCGCGGTCGAGCATCGAGTGGACGATGGAGTCTCGCCACTTACCGGCCTTCTGGATGTGCTCGCGGATAGTGCCTTCCTCGACCATGCCGGCGGCGGACATGGTCTTCGCCGAGGCCTCGTTGCGCGGAGAGCGTGCGCCCCAGATGCGGTGTAGGCCGAGGTCTTCGAACCCGAGACCGAGGAGTAGCCGCACGGTTTCCAGTCCGTAGCCAACGCCCCAGGCATCCGGGCGCAGCGCGAAGCCCATTGTGGCTGCGCGCTGCTGGTGGGGGTCTGTTGCGATCCTGCCGAACCCGATCAGCTTGTTCGTGTCTCGCTCGACCACGGCGAGCGCGTACTCGCCGCGCGGATCTTCGGTTGCGGCACCGATGGACCGGGCCACGATGTTGCCCACCTGCTCGCGGGTCCGCGGCTCGAACGACAGGTGCTCTGTCGCTTCCTGATTGCCGTAGATCGCGAAGACCCCGTCCACATCATCCATGGTGAGTTCGCGGAGGCCGAGACGCTGGCTGGAACGCTGGACCGGGTACATGGCAGGAACCCTACCGCTGTGTTCCGCCGGGGAGTGCTGGTCGTCGGGGCGGGTAAACCGCGAGCTCTTCTCGCAGGTCACGGGCCGTGAGAGCGGTGCGCGCGCCGCTCGTCGTCAGGGCTTGGCGGACGCGCAGGGCCGAGACGACGATGCCGTTGTTCCGGAAACTGGCAGGGAGGTCCAGCACGGGGCGGATGGCCTGCGCGGCTCCGTCGACGTCGCCGCTGTGGATGTGGATGAGGGCCAGGTTGCACTGCGCGCCGGCCAGATCGCCGAACGCCCAGTTGGGGTTCTCAGGGTTGCGGAAGCCTTGCACGGCCAGCTCCGCTTGGGCGGTGAGGTTCGCGTTGCCGTCGCCGAGGAGGGCCGAGGCTTCCACGGCGTAGTACCGCTGCTTCTCCAGAGAGTAGGTGAGGAGGCCGCCGAGTTGATCGAGCTCGTCGGGTATGACGTGCTCTCGTAGGTCGTCAGCCGTTCGGTTCGACGCCTGGACCGTCTCGTTGTCGCCGAGGGCGGCTGCCGCGCGAGCCTGGAGGCCATGGAGCCACAGGCCGACCGTGCTTCGGAGGTCCGTGGCAAGGGCCGCGCCCTTCTGGGCGTAGAACAGGGCGTCGCCGGGCCGGTCTGCCCAGTATTCGATGAGGGACTGCAGTCCACTGACGAGGGCCATGAGTCCCGTGTGTTCGGCGTCCTTGGCGAATGCCGCAGCCAGGAGACTCATCGTCCGCGCCTGATCGCGGTCCTCCATGTCGTTGAAGCCCTTGGCCACGAGGAACGCCGTGATAGCGGCCATGAAGTTGAGGTCGCGGAGTTGAGACGGCCGGTGCTTACCGGTCTCCAGGTTGCAGATGATCTCGTCTTGCACGTCCAGGAGGGAGTCCCAGATCTCCGAGAGAGGTACCCGGGGGTAGTCGGTAACGAGCTGCGCCACCTGGTCGTGAAGCAAGGGGAGCGTGTTCTCTCCCAGCCTGTCCCGATCCGTGTGGAGAACGTACTGCCTCGCACGTCGAACGGCCATCTCGCCGCTCCTTTTCATGTCTCTCAGGTCCATGCCGGGTTTGGCATGTGCAGTGGACGACGTGCCAGCCAGCGGGGCGAAGTCCGGCGTGGTTCCCTCGGGGACCTCCGTCCACAGCGTGTCGATGCTGTAGTTGGTCATGGCGACGATCACCCTGCGGAAGTCGCCTTGAGGTTTCCGCTTCCCGTAGTACCAGGCCAAAAAGGTCGACTGGGCGGGCTCCAGGCCCTTCAGCCCCAGCCCCTCGGCCGCCTTGCTGAACGGGGGGAGGAAGTCCTTGCAGTCACGCAGTTCGCGCTCGTTGAGCCAATGCTGGAAGAACGTGACCACCTGGTGCCTCCCATCCGCTTCATTCAGCACGTCTCAAGCACGACGGTAAGTGCTCCGCCCCAACAACTTGCCCAGTACAGACGGTACTTAGCTAATCCGAGAAGGATCCGAGAAACAGGCGAGAAGCCAGGTCACCGCTGTACCAAGATCCGAGAGGCAGACGGGGATGGATCCGCAAGGCCACGGCTGCAACGCTCGTACCAGCCCTCGCAGAGAGTGCCCGAGCGAGCACAATCGTGGAAACAGAGGTCCCCGTGAACGCGCAGATGGTGAGCGCCGCTCTCGCCTTTCCCCCAGCGGACGCACGCACAACCGAGGCTCAGTCCTTCAACGCCGAGCGAGAGCGTGGTCGGGCACGTGTTTCCGACGCGCAGCCGGCCCCTGTCCGTCCGCAGATCTGGACGCACAGTTGGGCCATGGAGTCTTGCGTCCCCAGGCTTGCTCGCCTGCACGCCCGTACCCGCCTTGGCATGATGGGCTGGTCGGGGACACAAGAGGCCGCCGTACGGGTCATCACGGAGATCGTCCGGAACGCTGTCCACCACGTCGGCAGAGGCATGGTCACCTTGACCATGCACGTTGACGAGGACGACGTGCTGCTCCTTGACGTGACAGACCCGCGCCCCGGGCGCGATGGCCTCGACGAAGCCCTTGCCGGAAGCGACGGGACGGGGTTGTGGCTCGTGCGACAACTGGGCGGCGAGGTCGCCTGGTTCCCCGCAGAGTCCGGCAGCGGCAAGACCATCCGGGTCCGAATGCAGCCCGGCGAGCACAGCCCGACGTTCCCGACCGTCGAGGCCCCCTGAGCGGCCGCCGGGCCGCAGCCGCCTACCTCCCCAAGGTCTGTGCCCGACTGCCGCCCGGCGGTCTTCCAACCCCCACACGAGGCGTTGATGTCCCTCTTACGTGCTCAAGGCACGCCTGCTCTTCACCCTGCTCACCACCAGCTCCACAACGCGGGGTGCTCCGATGGTGAGCACTGACATGCCCCTGACCCCTCATCCTGCGGGATACGACGAAGACTTGCGCCTGGCTCTGGAAGACCTCCTTCTCGACCGGTGGCTCTCCGCCAAGGCTCTGCTCGCCAACACCCGCAGTTGGGCGCTGCGCACGTCCCGCAGTCAGGTCCTGGCGGCAGGCGCCGCCAAAGGTGACGCCGTCGCGGCCTGGTGCGCAGAGGAACCCGGAGACGCGAACGCCCTGATGATGCGGGCCCGGGTCATGACCCACCGGGTTCTGGCGGCTCACCGCAGCACGACAGACCGTCACACCCTGCTTCCCAGGGTCAGCGCCGCGCGTGCGGCATGCGGGGACGCCGCACGCCGCTGGCCGGCTGACCCCGTTCCGTGGGTGTGCCTGTTGGCACTCGCTCAGTTGGACGTCGACCACAGGCAGTGGCACTCCGTTGACCACTGGGCGAATCCGCCGGAGGCCATGCTGCCGCGGGGACCGTGGCCGCTGCTGTGGCAGGTAGACCGGCGGGACTGGTCCAACAGGGAGGCGTATCACCGGATGCTCCAGTGTTTCCAGGCCCGCGGCAACGGATCCGTGGACTTCACGCGGTGGGTGGCCTCCCAGGCGAAGCCGGGAGCCGTACTGCTGAACCTCCCCTTGTACGCATACGTCGAGGACTACCGGATGCGGACGGCAGGCGGACAGGTCGCCAGCACGCTGGGGTTCTGGACCAACGACCAGGTCCGGCACTACGTCGAGCTGGCGAGAGACGGATGGTTCGCCCACGTCACCGACATGAGCACCTGCTCCCTGCTGGATCTTAACTATCTGGCCTACACGCTGACTGCCTGTGGCCTGCCCGGCGCGGCAGAGGTGTTCACGGCGATCGGCCCCTTCGCCACTCCCGCGCCCTGGCAGCACGTCAGCGAAAGCCGGTGGTGGCAGGACGACTTCCTGCAGGCGCGCAACTACGCGATGAAGCGCGAGCGGTACAGCAGATGAGTCGAGCACCCCCACCGCGAGGCGGTTCCCAGCACCACCCCCCTGTTTCCCTTTCGACCCAGAGGATTCTTTCGGTGTCTCCGAGAAGTGCCGCCCACCGGCTGGTCGACGACGATGTCGTCCTGACCGGGCTCGGCTACCAGACCGTACTGGCGCGTCGCATGGGCCCGTTCGGCAACTTCGCGATCTCCTTTTCCGTCATCAGCATCCTGTCCGGATGCATGACTCTCTACGGCTTCGGCCTGAACACCGGCGGACCGGCCGTGATCATGTGGGGCTGGGTCGGCGTCGGTCTGATGGTCCTGCTGCTCGGTATGTCGTTAGCCGAGGTCACCTCCGCCTACCCCACCTCGGGCGGGCTGTACTACATGGCGCACCGGCTCGGCGGGCCCCGCTGGGCCTGGGTAACCGGCTGGCTGAACCTGCTCGGGCTGCTCGGAGCCATCGCCGGCATCGACTACGGCGCCGCCACGTTCGTCGGCGCGTTCGCGAACCTCCAGTGGGGCTTCACGCCGACACCCGAGAAGACCATGATGATCTTTGCCGGGATCCTGCTGCTGCACGCCCTGCTCAACGTGGCCGGCGTCCGCTTGGTCAGCCTCCTGAACTCGGTCTCGGTGTGGTGGCACCTCGTCGGCGTCGCAGTCATCGTCGGCGTCCTGATCCTCGCTTCGGCCGATCACCAGAGCGCCAACTTCGTGTTCACCACGTTCAACAACGACACCGGCTTCAGCAACGGCCTGTACGTGACCGCGCTCGGGCTTCTGCTGGCGCAGTACACCTTCTGCGGGTACGACGCCTCCTCCCACCTGTCCGAGGAGACCACTCAGGCTCAGATATCGGCGCCGAGGGGGATCGTCCGCTCGATCTGGGTCTCGTGGATCGCCGGGTTCATCCTGCTGGCCGGGCTCACGTTCTCCATCCAGGACTACGCGGGCACGCAGAGCAGCGCCACCGGCGTGCCGCCCGCCCAGATCTTCCTTGACGTCGTCGGCCCTTCCGGCGCCAAGGCCCTTCTGCTGATCGTGATCGTGGCCCAACTGTTCTGCGGCAACGCAGAGACCGCCGCTGCCTCCCGCATGGTGTTCGCGTTCTCCCGCGACGGCGCAGTTCCGTTCGCCGCCACCTGGCGCCGCGTCAGCACCCGCACCAAGACGCCGGTTGCCGCCGTGTGGCTGTCGGTAGGAGTCGCGCTCGTCCTGGCGGCACCGTCGCTGTACTCGCCGACCGCGTACGCCGCAGTTACGGCCATCAACGTCATCGGCATCACCCCCGCCTACGCCATCCCCGTCTACCTGCGGCTGCGCGCGGGGGACCACTTCAAGCCCGGACCGTGGAATCTTGGCCGGTGGAGCAAGCCCATCGGCTGGACGGCTGTGACCTGGGTCGGCGTCGTCACCGTCCTGTTCTGCCTGCCGCAGGTGTCCCCGATCACCACCTCATCGTTCAACTACGCGGGCGTCGCCCTGATCGCCGTGCTCACGCTGGCCTGGATCCTGTGGACCACTCAGGGCCGCCGCAACTACCGCATCCCGGCCCTGGGCGACACCGCCACGCACGCCTCTCTGGCGGAGGACGTGGTCTGATGAGCAGCCAGCACACTGACCCGAACTACGAGATGTCCCGGCTCGCCGGTCTCATCTCCGCCGAGGACTTCCGGACCGCGGTGGATCGTGAGGACATCACCACCGTCATGGTGTGCGTCCCCGACATGATGGGGCGTCTCAAAGGCAAGCGGCTCAGCGCCCGGGTGTTTCTCGACCGGATCACCGACGGGCTCAACGTGTCGGAAGCCTGCGCTTACATTCTGGCCACCAACGTGGGCATGGACCCCCTTGGCGGCTTCGACCTCACGGGCTGGGACAAAGGCTTTCAGGACCTCGGCATGATCGCCGACCTGAACACGCTGCGTGTCCTGCCCTACATGCCCGGCCTGGCGCTGGTTCACTGCGAGGCCGTCCAACCTGACGGGACGCCCCTGGAGATCGCTCCGCGCCGCATGCTCCGCACTCAGCTCGATCGGCTGGGGGAGCTCGGCTTCGCAGCGCGCGTGGGTTTGGAGAGTGAGTTCGTTCTCTGCAACGGCCTTCAGCCCATGGTGCAGCACAACCTCGACTACGCCCTCGACCATCCGCCGGCACTGAGCGACTTCTTCCGGTACCTGGAAGACGCTCTGCCCGAGGCCGGCGTACCGATCGAGGCGACCAAGACAGAGGGCGCTCCCGGCCAGGTGGAGATCACGTTCCCCTACGGCCCGGCGCTTCAGGCCTGCGACGCCTACACCGTCTACAAGCAGACCGTGCAGCACCTGGCCAGACGCCAGGCTCTGTCGGCCACGTTCATGAGCGCACCGTTCACCGGCGTGGGCAGCGGGCTGCACCTGCACCTGTCCCTCTGGAAAGACGGCGCCCCAGCCTTCGACGCGGTCCCCGGCGAGGAGCTGCCCGAGACGATGCGCCACAGCATCGCCGGACTGCTCTCCGGAATGCCGCACCTCGCCCCGCTGTACGCGCCCAACCCCAACTCCTACAAGCGGTACGCGACGGCGCACTCCTTCGCACCTCAGTACATGAACTGGGGCCACGACAACCGCGGGTGCGCCGTCCGGGTAACCGGTCACGGCGAGGGCACCCACCTGGAGATCCGCCTACCTGGCGCCGACGCCAACCCGTACCTCGCGCTGGCTGCCTCGATCGCTGCGATCGTGCACGGCCTGACCGAGAAGCTGACCCCGCCCGCACCCTGCCGGGGCGACGCCTACGCAGACCGGCAGGCGGTGCCTGTTCTACGTGACCTCGCCGAGGCGCTGGCGTACTTCGACGGCAGCAACTTCGCGACGAGCGCGCTCGGAGCCGAGGTAGTGCGGCACTACGCCATCGCAGCCGAGGTCGAGATCGCCGAACAGCGCAGACAAGTCACCGACATCGAGCGGGAACGGTGGTTCGACCGTGCCTGAGTGACCGGCGCGTAAGCGATGGCGTTCTGGTTAGCGTCCTCGCTGACCACCAAGCCCATCTGTGCCTTCGCAAGCCCCACCCCTCAACAGAAATAGGTAAACGGATGCCTGTTATCGATGACTCGACCGATCGCGATCCCGGCGCGTGGCGTGCGGAGATGGTCCGCGCGCTTCGTGACCAGGACGCGATCACCTCTGACTCGGTTGCTGCGGCCTTCGCCGCCGTGCCCCGGCACCGGTTCGCGCCGGAGGCGTCCCTGGAGGTCGTTTACGATCTCCACCGGATTGTGCCGGTCAAGAAGGACGAGAGCGGCCTGAACGTCAGCGTCATGTCCGCTGCCCACCTTCAGGGTGTGATGCTGGAGCAGGCCGACATCGCGCCCGGGATGAAGGTCCTGGAGATCGGCTCGGGCGGCGTCAATGCCGCCTACATCCAGGAACTCGTGGGCAGCGACGGTGAGGTCACCACGGTCGACATCGACCGCGACATCGTCGACCGTGCCCGCCTGTGCCTGGACGAGGCCGGATACCGGCAGGTGAAGACGGTCCTCGCCGATGGCGAGAGGGGTGTCCCCGACGGAGCGCCCTACGACCGGATCATCGTCACCGCGGCGGCGTGGGACGTCCCCCCGTCGTGGATCGACGGGCTCACGGAGAAGGGCAGGCTCGTCGTTCCGCTCACGGTGTGCGGCACAACCCGCTCGATCGCCTTCGACCGTGACGGTGCGGGCCTGCTCAGCCGCTCCTACCGTCTGGCGCACTTCGTGCCGATGCAGGGCGAGGGCGCCGCCGAGGAACGCAAGGTGCTGCTGCGGGAGGGCGTCGTCGTGCAGACCGATGACGTGCGGGTGCCCCTCAACGCGCAGGCGCTGAACCATGCCCTGGACACCCCCCAGCTGGTGCGCTGGTCGGGTGCGGCATGGGACCTGCCAGACGAGCTGGATCTGTACCTCACGCTCAACCTGCCGCGTGCGGTGCGGCTGCACGCGGCCAAGGACGTGGTCGAGCGAGGGCTGGTGACACCGGCGGTCCAGTTCGGGGTGCCCGCCCTGGTCAGCGAGGACAGCATCGCCTACCGCACCCGCCGCGACAACGAGGCCACCGGCGGCTTCGAGAGCGGCGTCATTGCCCACGGTCCGCAGGCCGAAGCCCTCGCCGACCAGTACGCGGAGCTGCTGCGCCGCTGGGCCGAACATCACCGTCGGCGGGGAGCTGCGACGTTCCGGTACCTGCCGGGCCCCGCTCCGTCGCCTCTGCCGCAGGACGCCGTACTGCGGCGGCACGGGATCGTCACCGCGTCCTGGACCTGAGACTCCGGGGCCCAGCGAGGGCTCCGGGACCTTTGCACCATCCCCCATTACCTCAAGGAGGCACACATGACCGTTCAACTGGAGCGACCGGCCATATCCACGCAACCGGCCGCCGAAGCGAAGGAGTTCGCTGACTTCGCCCTGGACATCTCCATCGTCGAGGGCGGTCCCTCCGCGGACCAGCTCATCAGGATGACGGACGACGGCTGCAACTCCACGTGCGCGACCGCGTGCACGAGCTGCCCGGCGTAACACCGACCGCGTCCACCGCAGTGCCCGGCCGCACCATGAGCGCGGCCGGGCACCGCGCAGTCCCAGGAGGGGCGTATGTATCGCCACGTTGATGCGGCACTGGTCCGGGCATCTGCATGGCATCCCGACCGCCCGACGGTATGGCCGGACCTTACCGGCGCGTTCGCGGACCCGACGTCCTGGCAGGCATGGCTCCAACGGACCTGGAACGACACCGACTTCGCGGCCGCCGTCAGGGCAGCCAGCCCCGACCTTGCGACCCGGGTGGAGCAGATCTGCGCCGGCCAGCTGGTCCCGGTCCCTGCCGTGCGGCGCACGGTTGTCGCCGTGCTGCGCTATCTGCTGCGTGCTCGCACTCGGGCAACTCCGTTCGGCCTGTTCGCCGGCATTGCGGCCGTACGAATAGGTACGGTGCCCGCGCTCCGCGTCGGCACCGATCACCGCGCCACCGCCAGAGCAGACGCGGCACACAGTACGGCCCTCATCGACTACTTCGAGCAGCACCCGGCGCTGCGGCCCCGCCTGATGCTGCTCGCCTCCAGCCTCCTCGTCGAACGCGACGGGTACGTGGTGATCGAGCACCGCCCGAGCGGAACCCTCGATCGACGCCCAGACCACGTGCAGGTCCGCTTGACCGCACCGGTCCGCGAGGCCCTGGGCGGGGCACAGACTCCGGTCTTGTGGAGCGACCTCGCTGTGAAGCTGTCGACCAGCTTCCCGAGCGCGCCGCCCTCCGTGATCGACCGCCTTATCGCAGACCTGGTCAGGCAACGGGTCCTGCTCACGAGTCTCCGCCCGGCGATGACGGTCACCGACCCGCTCACCGCCCTCGTCGAACAGGCAGCCCACCTCCCGCCCACGGAGGCAGCAGAGATCCGGTCCACCCCCAGGTCCGCGCCCGACCTGCGGGTGGACTGGGACCTGACCGTACCTACGGCCGTCGTGCAGGAGGCGGCAGCGGCGGCGAAGGCGCTCATCCGCCTCGCGCCACAAGCGTCCCTGACCGGCTGGACCGAGTGGCATCGCCGCTTCCTGGAGCGGTACGGGCCGCGGGCGGCCGTCCCCGTTTTGGACGCGATCGACGTGCTCGGCTATCCGCCCGGTTACCTCGGTGCCACCACCGCGCCGACGGCTTCCCCGCTGCCCGACCGTGTCGGCCGCCTCATCAAACTCGCGCACACCGCCGGCATGCAGCGCCGCCTTGAAATCCAGCTCGACGATGCGGCGATCGAGGACTTGTCCACCGTCGATCCGGGCCGTCCCGTCCAGCCGAGCACGGAGCTGACCGTCCGTATTGACGCCGAGAGCGTCGCCGCCCTCCACCAGGGGGAGTTCACCCTGAACGTGGTCGGGGTGGCGCGCTCGGCCGGAGCGACCACCGGCCGCTTTCTGCATCTGCTCGACTACGAAGACCGCCGCCGCATGACCGAGACCTACGACGCTTTACCCCCAGTGCATCAAGGCGCGCTCAGCGCGCAGATCAGCTCCACCCCTCTGTCGGCGCCAACCGAGAACGTCGCCCGCGCCCCGCAGGCGACCGAGTGGGTGATCTCGCTCGGCGACTACCACAGCCCGGACACCCGCCTCGTTCCCGTCACAGACCTCGCAGTCACCGCCGACGCCGAACAGCTGCACCTCGTCTCGCTGTCCCACCGCCGTCCCGTCCACACGCTGCTGCTCAACGCCGTGGACCTGGGCCACCACTCCCACCCGCTGTGCCGGTTCCTGACGGAGGCGCCCGCTGCGTTGGCAGTCCCGTGCACCGGATTCAGGTGGGGGACGGCCGCGTCCAGCCTGCCGTTCCTGCCCGCGTTGCGCTACGGCCGGACGATCCTGTCCCCGGCCCGCTGGCTCCTGACGCGAGAGGACCTGCCTCCCGCATTTGCACCATGGCCGCAGTGGGACGAGGCCCTGACCCGATGGCGCTGCGAGGTCCACCTGCCTGAGCGGGTGTATCTGAGCGAGGACGACCAGCGCATGGCCCTGGACCTGGCGGAGCCGTCCCACCGGGCCCTGCTGCGCGCCCACCTGGACCGCGACGGCACCGTGACGCTGTGCCCGGCACCACGTGCGAAGGACCTGGGCTGGACCGGAGGCCGTGCCCACGAAGTCGTCATCCCCCTGAGCACCGAGCAGAACATCATCCCCGTCCGCGTGGCGGGCGGCGCGGTCAACCGGGAGCAGGGTCACCTGCCCGGATGCGAGAACCGCATCTCTCTTCACCTCCACGGCCATCGCGACCGGCAGAACGCCATCCTGACCCGGCACCTGGCGGCCCTGCTGGACGAACTGGGTGCTCCCCAATGGTGGTTCATCCGCTACCGCGACCCCGGCGACCACCTTCGGGTGCGCCTGACCTGCCAGCCCGGGACCCTCGGCGCTGTCTTCGAGTCGATCGGCGAGTGGACGCGCCGCCTGCGGCAACACGGTCTGATCACGCACGCCGGTGTGGAGACCTACCACCCGGAGACCGCCCGATTCGGCGGCCCCACCGCCCTCGACGCGGCCGAACGGTACTTCGCCGCCGACTCGGCCGCCGCCGTAGCCCAGCTCGCCGCCCAGACCGGAACAGAGGTCCCCGAACTTCGCGCGGTGACCGCCGCGAGCATGGTGGACATCGCCGTGGGCGTGCTCGGCGACAGCACCGCGGCGATGCATTGGCTGATCGAACACACGCGCACAGATCCGGACGCCCCGCCCCGCACCGTCTACCGCCAAGCCGTCGACCTCGTGAACATGCCCTCGGCCGGCCTGAGCGAGCACGTCACCGCTGCCTGGTCCGCACGGCGTGGGGCACTGGCCGACTACCGCCGCGCGCTCACGGACACGGCCTTCCGTCCGGACGAGCTGCTGCCCGACCTGCTGCACCTCCACCACGTCCGGATGCGCGGGCCGGGACTGCCCGAGGAACGCACCCACCTTCACCTGGCCAGAGCCGCTGCCCTCAGCTGGACGGCCCGCGCAAGGAGTACACCGTGATCACCACCGCTCCCGCCCTCACCGCACTGGAAACCGTCGACCGTCTGGCCGCTGCGCTGGCCGATCCGAGCACCGCGTGGCCCGGCGGACGTCCCGATGGCGGCCGGTCCTGGCCCCAGTCGCTGGCCGGAGGAGCCTCGGGCATCGCCCTGCTGCACATCGAGCGCGCCCGGACCGGGCACGGAGACTGGTCCACCGCACACGCCTGGTTGAAGGCGGCCGTGCACGGTGAAGTCAGCGCCGCAGCCAACGCGAACCTGTACTTCGGCGCTCCCGCCCTCGCGTACGTGATGCATCGGGCGGCCAGCGCATCGAGCCGCTACCTGCCAGTCCTTGCCCGTCTGGACACCGCCACTCTCACCCTTACCCGCAACCGGCTGGCCGCCGCCCACCAGCGCATCACCCGTGCCGAGCGCCCTCTCATGGAAGAGTTCGACCTGATCCGCGGCCTGTCCGGCCTGGGCGCCTATCACCTCAGCCGCCACCCGCACCACGCAATCACCTCGGACGTAATCGCCTACCTGGTACGCCTGACCGAGCCCATCCCCGACCCGGCCGGGCTGCCGCCGTGGTGGACAGACGTCGCCCCCAGCGGGGTCCTTCACCACGACTACCCCGGCGGGCACGGCAACATCGGGCTCGCTCACGGCATCGGCTCCACCCTCGCCGTCCTCTCGCAGGCCCTGCTCGGCGGACTGACCGTGCCGGGCACGGCCGACGCGATCACGAGGATCTGCTCCTGGACGGACCAGTGGCGGCAAGACGACGAGTCCGCGCCTTGGTGGCCGGGACACCTCTCGATCCAGCAGGTGACCGACGACCAGGTCCATTCCTCGCTTCGGCCCCGGCCGTCCTGGTGCTACGGCGTCAGCGGCACCGCCCGTGCCCAGCAGCTGGCCGGACTCGCCCTCGGAGACCCGGCACGCGTCGCGATGGCTGAGAACGCCATTCTTGCTGCCCTGCAAGACCCCCTCCAACTGGACACGCTCCCCGAGACCGGGCTGTGCCACGGCATGGCGGGACTCCTGCACGCGACATGGCGGATGGCCACAGAGACGGACAACCCCGAGATCAGCGCCGAGCTGCCGCGGCTGACCGATCGCCTGATCACCGCGCTCAGCCAGAGCGACCCCAACCCGGAACTCCTCGATGGCCAAGCCGGAGCAGCACTCGCTCTGCACACCGTTGGCACGGGCCGTGCGCCCGCCCCGCACTGGGACACCTTCCTCGCTCTGGCGTGATACCGCGCCGATCCGTACCGATACCGAAAGGTCTGAAGTGACCGACCTCGTGACCGCTGCCGTGTGGAACATCGACGGTGACGGCGGCCGCAACGGCGAACGCCGGCATCTCGCACTCGACGTCCTCACCGAGTACGAGCCGGACATCTTCCTCCAGCAGGAGGCCAAGTTCAGCCGCGAGCGGGGCAGTGAACTCCTGCACGCCACGGAGAAGCGGCTGAGCCTGCGAGGCTTCCTCTCCGCGCGCAACCCGTACGCGGACGCCGACATCGCGACCGCGGTCTACCTCCGCCCCACGATGTTCGACGTCGTCGAAGCACGCCCCCGCGCCAAGCCGTGGTGGCTGCACCCCTGCCACGTGGTCGCGCGGCTCGGCACCTGTCCGGTGCCACTCAATCTCATCTCCCTCCACATGTGCTGCTTCGACGCCAACCAGCGGTTAACGGAGGCGTGTTGGACGGCCATGCACGCGGGAGCAGTCACTCTCGCCGCCGGGGACACCAACAGCTACCCGCGCAATCCCGAACGCCTCGCCCTGCCCGACTGGGCCGCGGTGACCGATCGAGCACACATGGTCCACCGGACCTACCTCGATGCCGACGGACACCGCCGCAGCGACACCCGCCCCGACGCCGCCCTGACCGACGCCGGCTACCTCGACCTCGCCCGCTATTCAGCCGACCATCTCGGCCAGCCCGAGGCCCTCAACGCCACCGCTGGACAGTGCAAGCCCGACCAAGGCGGTCCCCAGCGCATTGACCGCGCCTACGGGACAGGCGGCCTCGCCTCCGCTCTGCACAGCGTCGAAGTCGTCGACAACGACGACACCCGAGAAGCCTCCGACCACTCCCTGCTGATCCTGCGTTTCTACCGGGTGCGCCTCGAACGCGTGCTGACACTGCCTCTGGCCGCTGCACACACCGCGGAGGCCCTCCGATGACCCTGTCGGCCTGGCGCCAGGCCAATCTCGTGTTCCCGGAATGGGAGAACGCCGAGACCATCGCTGTGTCCCGACTCGCCCCCATACTGCGCGTGGGCGAGGACGAAGGCGCCCTGGCCCGGTGGTTCATCATCCGCAAGCACCCGTGCTGGCGGGTGCGCTACCTGTCCGCCGCCGGAGGAGCAGAGCACATAGCCCAGGGCCTCGACACGCTGGTTGCCGAGGGGGCCATCACTGCGTGGACAGAGATCGTCTACGAACCCGAAGAGCATGCCTTCGGTGGCACCGAAGCCATGGCCAGCGCGCACCGCCTTTTCCACCACGACAGCCGCAGTCTGCTCGAACACCTTCAGCGCAAGGGCGGCCCGCACCGGCGTGAGACGTCCCTGATGCTGTGCAGCATCCTGATGCGCTCCGCCGGGCTGGACTGGTACGAACAAGGCGACGTCTGGGCCCGCGTCGGCGCCCACCGCGAGACGCCCCCAGGTGCCACACCGGAGAGCCGCGAGCAACTCCAAGCTGCCGTACACCGGTTGATCTCCGTGAACGGGGAGGAGCTGATGCGTACCGGCGGGCCGCTGGCCCACCTTGCGGACTGGGCCCGCGCTTATCGCGACGCCGGGCGGGATCTGGTCCACCTCATGGAGCTGGGGTTGCTTCACCGCGGGCTGCGCGACGTGCTCGCCCATCACGCGCTGTTTGCCTGGAACCGCATCGGCCTGCCCTACGCGACCCAGGCCGCCCTCGCCGCCGCCGCGAAGACCGTTGTCTTCGGCCCGGACCCCACCACGGAAAGGAGCGTCGCGGTCCGTGTGGAAAATCCCTGACGCCCTGGCTCGGCGCTTCCCCCTCATCGCTCGCCCCCGCCCGGCCTGCCTCCCCCTGCCCCAGCGTGTTCGTGCGCTCGTCGAACTCGCCGACAGCGCGGCAAAGACGGGCGACCCGAGCATGGCCTCCACGGTCTACAACCAGGCCGCGCTGATCGCCTCCGACACTGGTGTGCCGGACATGGCCCACACGCTGTGCCGCCAGCACGCAGCCGCCTACCTAGACGCCGCTCCCTTGCCCGGCAAGGCCGCGATCCGAGCCCTAGAACCCATCATCAACCTCGCCCGCCTCGCCATCCGCGCCGGGCAATACGACGACGGCCGTCGTACGCTCCTCCAGCTGTTCGATGCGGTCAGCACCAACACCCCTACCACCTTGTTCGAGGACGTGGCCGTGCCATCCGGCCTCACCTCAACAGCCAGAGACCGCCAAGAGGTCCGCGCCTGGCTATGGCGAGTCCTACTCGCTGACGGAACGCGCGCCCTGACCACTGCCGGCCGCTGGACTGAAGCACTCGCCCACGTCGAAGCACACCACGGAGTCGGACAGCGCATGCTCGACGGCCGCCAGGTCGCCGTCCTCGCCGCTCTCACCGTCGGAGACACCGTCCGCGCCAACAGCCTCCTGGCCGACACGAAGCCTGGTGAACCTTGGGAAGTCGCCGTGACCGACTGCCTGAGCATCGTGTGCCACCGAACTTCAGGACTGCCTTGGCAACACACCCTGCAGAACCTGGTGACCAAGCACCTCGGGGCTCTAGACGGTGACGACCTGACCGTGTTCAACACGCGGCTCGGGCTCGCCACGCTGGACCTGTTCACCTTGCCCGAAGGGCCTGAAGCACGCCTCGCGGTCGAGGAGTTGCACCGAAGGGCGATCAAAACCTCCGACGGCTATGCCGCCCGAGAGATCCTGGCACACCCCCTGTGTGCCGCCCTCGCTACCGATCGAGAGGCACAGGAAGTCCGAACTCTCCTCGCCGCCTGCGCACTCCGAGCAGGAACCATCCCCGATGAGTTGCGTGACCAACTGGACCATGCGGTGCGTGCCAGCGATCACGCAATCCGGGAAAGCGTTACCCTCCAAGATCAATCTTGCCCAATTGGGCAAGATTGATCTTGGTTTGCCGAGGCCCTTGGTGCCATCGCGAGCCGATCACCGCCCGAAACTCATGCGTCACATGCGTCACATGCGCCACAGGCATCGGCGATTCGGTCATATCTGCACCGGCCCTGGGCCGCCCCGGCACGGCGGTCACAGGTTCACCCCTTGCGGTTCAAGGGCCCCTGCACGTCCGAAAGCGAGCGCGTTCGAATCCCGCGGCATGTCGTTATGCCGTGCATGCCGAGCCATCCAGGTGCGGCACAGCCCCCAAGGAGGGATACAGGTGACTGTGACTGACGCCTCGACTGCAAACGAGGAGACGCCGCCCCCTCCACCCCCGGCCAGCATCACCTTCGAGGGCAAGTACGGGAAGAACCCGCTTGCAGATGCCAGTTTCGGAGCAATGTGCCGACGCCTTCCCTCCGTGCTCGGGCACACCGCGCGGATGGCGTGGGCCGTCGACAGGGCCGGCGTCGTGCTGCTCCTGGTCTGCCAGTTGCTCACCGGCATCGCGGCCGGTGTCGTCCTAGCTTTCACCGCCCAGGCGATGACCCACCTCCTCGCCACCGGCACAGTTTCCGGACGTCTGCACGCCGCACTGCCCGCTCTGGTAGTGGTGACAACAGCTGCGGGCATTGGCCGCATCTGTGGAGCTCTGTCCTCTTACGCCGACGGACGGATCACACCTCTGCTGATGACCGAGGCGGACGTTGCCCTCGTCGCCGCCGTGTGCCGCGTGGAGTCAGCCGCGTACGGCGAGGACGGGTTCGCCGACCGGCAGGAGGCCGCCGAAGTCGGCGTCACCCGGACCCGGATGATGGTGCAGGATGCCCAGCGGTTCATGTCCGCCCTGATCCGCATGATCGCCGCGAGCGGGGTCATCACCGCGCTGCACCCGCTGATGCTGCCTCTGCTCCTGCTGGCCGTGCTCCCGGCCGGCGCCGGCGCAGTGCTGTCCGCACGCGTGGACTACGAGACCCACTACCTCAACGTCGGCGACCGCAACGTGCGCTCCATGATGCGCTGGTGGGCCACCTACTCCCGCTACGGCGACGAGGTCCGCGCCAACGGCATGACCGACTACCTCATTTACTGGTATCGCGCTCTGTCCGACCGGATCGACCAGCGCACCGTGACCGCAGCCCCGCGGATGCTCCGCATCGTCCTGGCCACCAGCGCCTTGGGCGGAATCTTTCAACTGGGTACCTGGGCCACCCTCGCCTGGCTGGCCACCACCGGCCGGGTCGCCCTGCCCGTCGCGGCCACTGCCTTGGTGGCCGTCCAGACCACACTGGCCTCGCTCTCCCAGTTCGTCATCCACGGCGCCGCGATGTTCCACACCTCGCTCTACCTGGCCGACATGAGGTCCTTCCTCGACATGGCCATCGAACGAGCCCCCAAGCGCGGGGAATTGACCATCCCGGAACGCGTGGACGAGATCCGCCTCGACGAGGTCGTGTACCAGTACCCCGGCAAGGAGGAACCAGCCGTTGCGGGGGTCTCGCTCACGCTGCGCCGCGGCGAGATCCTGGCTATCGTCGGTGAGAACGGCTCGGGCAAGTCAACCCTGGCCAAGCTCATCACCGGCATTCTCCTCGCCGACAAGGGGCGCGTCCTGTGGGACAGCATCGACCTTGCCCGGGCCGCCCCCGAGGCCGTGTGGAAACGCACCGCGCTCGTCCCGCAGGGGTTCGCGTGCTGGCCCCTGCGCGTCCGCGAGAACATCACCCTCGGTCAGCCCAAGACGTACGACGATGGGCCGGTGTGGGACGTCGTCGACGCCGTCGGTATGCGGGAAGCGATCGAGAAACTGCCCCACCAGCTCGACACCCTCCTCGCCAAGGAGCTGTTCGGCGGCGCCGAGCTGTCCGGAGGGCAGTGGCAGCGACTCGTGTGCGGCCGCGCGCTCTACAGGCAAACGCCGCTCCTGATCTTGGATGAGCCGACCTCACAGATGGATGCCCGCGGTGAGCACGCCATCTTCCTGGAGATCAAACGGATCGCCGCCGAGCGCATGACGATCGTCGTCACCCACCAACTCGAGAACACACGGCTCGCCGACCGCATCCTCGTCATGGACAAAGGCCGAGTCATCGAACAGGGCAGGTACGAGGACCTTGTAAACGCCGGAGGACTGTTCGCAGAACTCGTCGCCCTGGCCAAGGACCGGTAACATCCACGGACTTCGCTACCTACCTGGCCGGGCTGCTTGTTGTCAACCTCAAGGGCAACGGATCCCACTGACCTCCCATGCGTGATGTCGTCATGGTGCGGGGCGGGCCTCAGTCCCGTGCCGGGGAGGCGGCAGTTGGAAGGAAAGGTCATCTTCCAGGCGCGGTGGTACAAGTGACGCCAAAGTTCTATGGTCGTCCCAGGACTTGGTGTCGGGCGGCACGGGGTCAGCTCCGGATATGCGAACTGCTCGCCAGGCAGGCCGGGCTGGCTTTCATGTCCCTCGTCGGTATGTGTTCTCTCATCTCCCAAAACCCCAGGAGCCACGGGCCTTAAACGCCCGGTGGAATCTCCGACCGGGTGGGCGGAAAATGGGAGGTACGCGTGCACAAGGCCACTTTGTCCGAGATGACCGCTGAAGTCCCCATGTTGATGATCTTTGTCATCGTGGGGGCTTACGTCATCGTCTACCTGTTGGCCGTCCTGGTTGCCCTGTTCCACGGGGACCCGGCTCGCCGGAAGGGTGCCGTTCGTCTACTCAAGGGGCACCCTCTGTCCTATCGGCAAAGGGACGAGGCGGGTAGGTAACGCTGCGGGGTCCTCGGTGGTTTCGAGGGCCCCGTCCGTCTGGGCCCGAAGCCCGCCCGTACGGCCGCCGCGCTTTCGCCGATCCGGAGGACCTGATCGCCGGCGTCCGGCGCGCTTTCGCCAGCTCCAGTACCGGTGCAACGTCCTCGAAGGTCGCCTCGCCGCACCGGAGTGGCCCCCTTCGCCCTATGATCGAACACATGAGCGTTCCTGCTGAGGGGCTGACTCTGGGGGCTGTCAGCGAACTGATCCAGCGCAAGATCCTGACCGACACCGTACGCATCAGCCGGGAGGGTGAGCCGGTCTTCAACCCCGACACCGGCCAATACGAGCCCGGACCGCCCGTCATCCTTTATGAAGGACATGGCGGCATCTTCCCGAACGGCGATCCGGGGATCGTGCTGCACCTGGAAGGCCAGGCGTACGTAGACGACTCCACATCCAAATACAAGCTGATCACACCTCTGGAGGCCCCAGTGGCTTCCCGCGATGACACGGTGAGCGTCGTCAACGCTGCAGACCCCGCAGCGGTCGGCCGCATGTGGCGGGTCCTCGACGTCGGGCAGACTTCTACCCTGGCAGTCGTCAGGACGACTTTCCTGGACCAGAACACGCAGTCCAGCACTTCAAGTAGCCCCTCGTGAGCACGCCGATCGACACCGGGGCTGAACGGGAGAAGCTGGAGTCGACGCTGCTGGTGGACACGGTGCGGATCATCCGGCCGATGGGGACCCCTCAACTCGACCCCTCGACCGGTCTCCTGGGGCCGGTGCCGGCGGAAATGGTCTACGAGGGGCGGGGAGCTGTCCTGTCTGGCCACGGCCAAGTGACCGCGCAGCACGTACTCGGGCGTGAATGGCTGGACGACACCGTCAGCTGGTATCGGCTCCTCACGCCGGTTTCGGCGCCGGTTCCGGCGCGCTACGACCGTGTGGAAGTTGTGGCCGCAGCGGGCGAACACGCAGCGACAGTCAACCGGATATGGCAGGTCCTCGACCCGTCGGAGGCGTCCACGGTCGAGATCGTTCGGGTGACCCGCCTCGACGAGATCACCCCTCCATAGGCGGTCGGCGAGCTGGATTGTCAGGGGATACCCGTAGGCTTATATAGGTGCCAACACATCAGAGTTCAGAACGCACCTTGCTTGAGGGTGAACCCCTGCCAGTCCGTGTCACCGGGTGCGGCCGTACGGCCATAGTGGAGATCGGCGGTCACGACGTCTCCCGGAACCTTGCCTCGTACTCGCTGGTCCACCAAGCGGGCGAGGTACCGCGAATGGTCATCGAGCTCTCCCCGGCATCCACAGCGACCGGTGTGTTCGAGGGCCTGGCCCACATCGTCATCGGCGACCCGCCGGGCCCTGGCCCGGCAGCGGCTGCCTTCCTCTCCGCGATCAGTCCCGCCGAACTGGAGAAGGCCGCGCTCGACCGCCACGACCTCATGGACGGCCGCCCGCACGAGCTGACCCGCGCCACGCTCGCCCTGCTACGGGAATGGGCCCTTGGCCAGTGGGACGGCCCGGAACCGGAGGACGGGGAGTGAACCATTGGCATCCTCGCTGAACCCGCATCCCAACGCCCACCCGCTCGCGGGCGCCTACTCCAACGCAGCCCAGATCGCCGCGCAGCTCGACGCCAGGGCCGCACGCACGCTGCCCGAGGTCACGGCCACGGTGCAGCACTACGCGATGCTGCTGGAGACCCGGATCAAAGCCAAGGCCAGCGGCAGGCCGGGACCGAACGCCCCCACGGGCGACTATCGGCGCTCCTGGACGCACGAGGTGTCTGCGGACGGGGTCGCTGTCACGGCTGTTGTCGGCACAAACAAACCCCAAGCGCGACGCCTGGAGTACGGCTTCGTCGGCGCCGACACTCTGGGGCGCGTCTACAACCAGCCCCCTTACCCGCACGTGGGTCCAGCTGTTGAAGAGATCCGGCCGCTGTTCATCGCGGCGCTCGGCGACACCATCGGCGATGATCCGTGAGCGGCAGCTACCCAAATGGCGGGGCTGGACGTCGGCTTCGTCAGCTGACGCGTCACCAAAGAAGAGGAGGAGTAGGTGCCCGTCTCCGGCCGAGAAGTCTCCCTCGCAGCCCAGAAGACGCTCGCCACGGCAACCGGCCGAAGCTGCGGCTACGGGACAGCCCCGACAGCATCAAATACACCCACCGGCGCCACGATTCCCTACAGCGTGCTCTACCCGCTGGGCGTGACCACCAGCGGGCCACCGTACGGCGATGGGGACGCTGACGCCCGCGTGCTCATCCAGGTCACGTCCGTTGCCTCGACCGCCGAACAGGTCGAGTGGATGGCTGACAAGGTCCGTACCGCCCTCCTCGGGCGCTCCAACGGGACCTACACCAACGCCATCACGATCACCGGCTGCGCCGTGATGGGCCGTGAGCTGGACAAGGAGGAAGGGATCTCTGTCAGCGGCGGCGTATACAGTTATGTCCAGCGGTACGTCCTCACCGTGACCACTCTCGGGTCCTGACGTACCAGCTACCTCACCGCGGAGGCCCCCTCGCGGACGCCCGGCCGACCGGCACGGGCCGATTCCCTCACCGATCGCGCACGCACTCCCGCGCGACCTGATGGGGACGGGCCTCCGGTGCGTACTCCGGGCCGTCCCCGGAGAGCGAGAATCTGTGGGCACCACCCAGCAGCGGTTCATGCGCCGCGGCGTCACCAAGTTCATCTTCTGCAAGACCATCCAAGCGGCCACCAACATCCCGACCCGGCCCGAGCTGACCGGAGCCAACGCCACCGACGTATCCGGTGCCGTATCCGACGTCGAGGGCTTCTCCTTGGAGAACACCCCGCTGGAAACCCCGGACATGGCCAGCACGTTCACGCCGAACATCCCCGGCGAGGACAAGGCCGACGGCAGCGCCCTCACCCTCTACGAGGACAAGGTCGACGACACCCTGGAAACGCTCCTGAGCAAGGGCGTGGAGGGGTACATCGCGATCCTGCGCAAGGGCGATGTACCGGGTTCCAAGAGCATGGACGTCTTCCCTGTCCGCGTGGGCTCGCGCAGCCCGAGCTACACCACCAGCGCCGAACCGGCGAAGTTCAAGGTCAGCTTCTCGATCACGGAACTGCCCACCCTCGACGCGGCCGTGCCGGCCGCAGCCTGAGGGAGGAGTGCCGCATGTCCACCATCACCCCGCCGCCGGCGGCGGTCGCCAAGGACGCGCACTGGGCTGCGAAGATGGCCCGCCTGCGCGCCAGGACTCTGCCCGAGCGCACCCTGTCGATCTGCGACGACACGGGGGTCAAGCGCGACGTCACAGACGCCGCGCTCGCCCTTGCGAAGGCTCGCACGAGAGCGACGGCCGAAGGGATCGAGCAAGGCGTTCCCGAGGCGCAGCGCGAGGAATGGGTCACCTCGCAGCCCGATGTCCTGGCTGCCGACAGTGCGCTTGATGCCGCGCAGCGAGCCCAGGACGATGCCACGATCACTCTCACCTTCCGGGCGCTTCCGCGCCCGGTGTGGGAACAGCTGCTGCGGGATCACCCGCCGACGGAGTCCCAGGCCGAGCAGGGCATGGAGTACAACGTCGAGACGTTCCCTGCGGCCCTGATCTCTGCCTGCCACATCGAGCGCGACGCGGATGGCACGGTCGTCGAGGGCATGACCGAGGCGGACGCGCAGGAGCTGCTTGACACCTGGCCGGACGCGGAAGCCAAGGCACTGTTCACGGCGGCCCTTTTGGTGAACCAGACGCTCAGGTCGGATCTGGGAAAAGGCTGATCTCCGATCCGGTTTTCCGGGCGGAGATGGAGCTGTGCGATCGATACGGCATCGCGCACTCACAACTGGTCGGTGCCGGTGACGGGCGCTGGTCGGCGCTGGACCGGGCGAAGGCACTGGCCTACCTCGCCTTCACGAAGGCGGTGTGCGACGGCTGTGGCACCCGCGCGGCTGAGTGGAGTGAGGAGAAGGGCGGCGACCGGTTCGCCTACGTTCCCGAGACGTACCGCTGCTCGGGGTGCGAGTTGATCGAAATGGAGCGGGAGCAGGTACCAGAAGGCGCGGAGGGGCGAGGCATCAAGATCGGGCTGCGGCCCCGGAAGGACGGCTAGCACGTGGCCGGCGCCTACAACCTCTACGTCAACCTCATTGCCAACTACGGTGCGCTCACGTCCGGGCTGCGACAGTCAGCGGGACAACTGCGGTCCTTCGACGGGCAGCTCGCTGCCGTCGGCAACCGGATGGGCACGGTGCAGGCCGCCACCCAGCGGCTTGCCCGTGCCCAAGCTGAGGCGTCCGCACAGATGGTGCGCGCGCAGACGCAGGTCACCCGAGCGACGCAGCGAGCTGGGCAGGCGCAGCAACAGGTCACCCGCATCCAGCGCACTCAGCAGCTCGCCTCGTCGCTCGCGGCCCGTGCTCAGATGGCGCAGGCCACCGCCACCACGAGCGCGGCTGCCGCGCAGGCGACCGCCGCGCGTACGGCTGCCGCAGCGCAGGCCGCGCAGGCGCGCGGTGCTGCGAACGCCGGGCAGCTTGCCGAGCGTGCCGCGCGGGCGCAGGCCATCGCCGACCGGTACGCACAGGGCACGGCCGTCTCTCAGCTGCGTGCGGCCTCCGCCGCCGGAGCCGCGACTCGCGCCAACCAGCTCGCGGCGCGGGCGTCGACCGGTCTCGCTGACGCAGAAACTCGTGCTCGTTCTGCGGTCGCCACGCGCGACGAGGCCCAGCGGACCGCAGCCCGGAACGCGCAAGTGTCCGCCGCGCGGGTGGCCCGGGCACAGGGCGAAGTCATCACCGCGATGAACACCCGGGCGAAGTCGCTTGCGCAGACGGGCCTCGTGCTCGGTGCTGCGCTGGGTGTGGGAGTGGCCGAAGCCATCGCACTGGAGCGGGCGATGGCCAACGTGATGACGATTTCCCAGCAGATCACCGGCGACAACATCGCGGTCTTCACCGATCAGATCGTCGAGCTGAGCACGAAGCTGCCGCAAACCGCCGAGCAACTGGCCGACGGCCTCTACCAGATTGTCTCCACCGGCTTCGACGGTGCCGAGGCCATGGACATCCTCCAGGTCGCGGCGCAGGGCGCGGCGGCAGGTCTCACCACCACCGAGACCAGCGCCCGAGCGTTGCTTGGCGTGCTGAAGGCGTATGGGCTGGAGGCCAAAGACGCCAGCGACGTCATGGACGTGATGTTCCAGACGGTCAACCTGGGGGTCATCTCCTACGAGGAGCTCGCGCAGCAGCTCGGCGACGTCGTTCCCATGGCCGCGGCGGCGGGCGTCGAGTTCGATGACCTATCGAGCGCCTTGGCTGCGATCACGCTGGCGGGCATCCCGGCCGCCGAGAGCGCCACGGCCCTCAACATGCTCATGACCCGGCTGATGAAGCCGACCAAGGAGCTGCGGGAGGAAATCAGGGGTCTGGGCTACGAGTCGACCGCGTCCGCCGTCGAGCAGGACGGCCTGTACGTGGTGGTCAACAAGCTGAACCGGGCCGCCGGAGGGACCGCCGAAAACCTTGCGAACATGTGGAGGGACATCCGCGCCACCAGGGCCGCTCTCGCCCTGGCGGCCGCCGATGGCGCGAACTACGCCGATACCTACGAGGGGATCGCGAACGAGGTCGAGCGAGCCGGCGCCACGCAGAAGGCGTACGCGATCCAGATGGACACGACCGCGGGCCAGTGGCAGCTGTTCAGCAACCAGGCCCGCGCTCTCGGGATCGACTTGGGCCGCGCGCTGCTGCCGGCATTGAAGGAGATCGGCGGCGCCCTCAATGTCTTCGCTGGCGCGATCAATGACCTGCCTGGTCCCGTCAAAAGCTTCGCCGGAGCCTTGATGGCCGTGTCGGTGGCGAGTCTCCTGGTAAGCGCGGGGATCACCAAGATCAACGCGCAGCTTCTCGCGTTCCGCACGGCGCTCGCCGCGACCCGCGCCGGCGGCACGGTCATGCCGACAGTCATGGCCGGGGCCGGGCTCGCAGTGTCGGGCCTGACCGCGCTGCTCGCTGTCGGCACGATCGGCTACGCCGCGTACGCGGCGTCCAAGCAGAAGGCGAAGCAGGCCACCGAGGAGCTGGTCAGTGCGCTCAAGTCCGAGCGTGAGGAAGGCGAGTCCGGCGCTGCGCTTCGGACTCTCACCGAGCAGCTGACGAACTCCGATGATGCGGGGAAGCTGAAGAAGGTCGGCGTCGACATCGAGGACGCCATCGACGCTGTCGCCAGCGGTGGACGCAAGCTGTCCGAACTGCGCCGACGCATCCGCAACGAGGGATCGTTCGCGGTCACCGACCCCAGTGGAAGCCTCGGCAGCGCCGTATCGGTCGAGGCCGAAGACGCGGTCGAAGTGCTCGACAAGCAGCACAAGGTCTGGTCGAGCGCGGTGAAGAAGGAAGCCGAGCTCGCTCGACAGATGGACATCATCGAGTCCAAGATCAAGCAGTCGCGGGCGGGTATGGCTGCGGCCTGGAACCTCGACATGATGCTGCCGCTCGACAAGAACGGGGCCCCTCAGTACACGAAGGAGATGGAGGCCCTGGCGAAGGCCGTCGGCGATGTCGTCGACCCGGCCCGTGCCTTCAAGGACGCCCAGTCCGAGGCAGCCGAGTCCATGCGGAAGGCGGGCAAGAGCGCCGATGACGCGAAGGTCAGCCTGCGCGACTACATGCGCGAGCTGCGTGAACAGGCCAAGGCACAGCGGGACTTCCAGACGAACCTGTCCGAGCTGGGGCTGGCCGGATACTCGCCCCTCGTCGACCACTTCGCCGAACTCGGCGTGGACTCCGCACCCATGCTCGCGGAACTCGTCGGACAGCTGAAGAAGGGCAGGACGAACGTCGCCGACGAGATGCAGGGCATCGTCGAGGAGGACGCACGCCGCTCGACGGAGGCGTACCGGGTGGGCCTGGAGCAACTGCCCGCGATCGCCGCGAAGTACGGCGAGAAGACCGCGCGGGCATGGGCGCGGGCCTCCGAAACCAACGACCCAGCCCAGTTCAAGAACGTCACCGAGCAGATGGCCCTGCAGGACTTCGGCGGGGCGATACGCGAGTCCAGCCGAGACGCCCGTGACGAGTTCGCGCGCGGCATGGACCTGATCAACCAGGTGGCCCGCAAGCGCGGCCGGGACGCCGCCAACGCCCTGCGCGATGCCCTCCTGTCCGGGAACGTCGACAAGGTCATGGACGAGCTGTCGGCGACCTGGGGCGCTGACAAGCCCATCGAGGGGCCAGACCTCTCCAGGGTCGTCGCCGCGTTCAGAACGGCGGGCGGCCAGGCGAACTCCGAATGGTCCGGGATGCTCACCCTGATCGCGGCCGTCGCGAAGACCAAGGGCAGCGAGGCCGCCACAGCCCTCACCTCCGCCCTGCTGTCCGGCGACATGGACGCTGTGAAGACTCAGCTCGACGCCATCGGGGTGTCCGTCCAGAACATTCCGGGCCACAAGTCCGTCACCGTCAGCGTCACCGCGAACCAGCCGCCCCCCGTCGTCGTTCCCCTCCTCCTCCAGCGCCAAGCCACTTCCTGGGACCGCGACGCCAACGGCGTCCCCGACTCGATCCAGGCGCCAAAGGCCCAGGCCAACGGCTCGGTACTTGAGTTCTACGCCAATGGTGGCGTGCGCAAGGAACAGCACGTCGCCCAAATCGCCCCGGCCGGGAGCATGCGGATCTGGGCGGAGAAGGAGACGGGCGGAGAGGCGTACGTACCGCTGGCGGAGTCCAAGCGGCATCGCAGCAAGGCGATCGTCGGAGAGGTCGTCCGGCGCTTCGGCGGACAGGTGGAGTGGTACGCCGACGGCGGCCTGACCGACTGGTCGTACAGTACGCCGGAGCTGTTCAGCCTGTCCGGGATCGCGAGCGACTCCAGGGACAAGAAGGACCGCTTCAGCCTCTCCAAGTTCGCCAAGAACCTCCACAAGTCCGTGGCAGTAGCCCGCCGTTGGCGCAGCGACCTCGACACGGTCGCCCGGCGCGCCGGCCAGGACGTTGCCGACGCCCTCGCCGAGATGGGTGAGGACGGTATCGACCTGACCCACAAGATGGCGACCGGCAGCTCCAAGTACGTCAAGGCGATGGCGAAGGACCTGGAGGCGCTTGCCGCAACGGCCAAGGCGTCCCTGTCGTCGTACACGAGCCAGCTGAAGGCCGCGGTCAAGGATCAGCAGACCTTCGAGAAGAACATCACCCAGCTCGCCGCCATGGGCTACACAGACCTCGCCCGGATGCTGGCTGAGCAGGGCGACCAGGACGCCGAGGACCTGGCGGCCCAGGCCGTGAAGTCGCCGAAGAAGGCGAAAGACGCCAACATAGCGGCGAAGTCGGCAGGCACGACGATGTCAGACGAGGAGCTGGCCGACCTCGTGAAGATCATCGGTGCCATCAAGTCGTCGAAGACGGGCATTCATGCCGTGGCCGAAGCGACCGAGATGGACGAGGACCACATCATCGACGTCGCTAACGCGGGCAAGGCCCGCATCAAGAGCGCCCTCGGCAAGAAGGCAGACAAGTTCCTGTCTGACCTTGCGAAGGCATCCAAGCACCTGGCATACGCGAACGGCGGCATTCTCACGCCCGGCATCTACGCCACGTCGAACGGCATCGTGAAGTTCGCCGAGCCGGAGACCGGGGGCGAAGCCTTCGTCCCGCTCGGCGCCGACAAGCGGGGGTCGGCCACCGCCGTCCTCAGCGATGTTGCACAGCGGTTCGGCTACGTCCTCACCCCCCACGGGGTCACCGGCCCGGCTCGCCTCGTCGACGCCAAGCCGACGAGCGCCGTCCAGGTCGTCGTCATACGAGAGCAGCCCGCGGCACTCGTCGGCTCCATGCCGGTGACCGTCAACGGCGCCGCCGACGCCAAGGCAGCGGACCGTGTCGGTACGGAAATCATGCGGCGGCTGCGGAACGCCCAGCGAGGAGGCCGTATCTGATGGCGACGATCACCCAGGAGTGGCAGATCGACTTCGCCGGCGTCCTCATGGGCCCCGGCACGCCGTACCCGGTAAGCGAGGTCACCGGACTGGGCACTCCCGAAGTCCGCGCGCAGGACGTCGAGTTGCCCACGGACGACGGCTCGTTCCCCGGCGTGGACTACTACAGCCCTCGCATGGTGATGATCGAGGCCGGCATCCGGACACCAGGCGACCCGCGGGCCGCCGCCGACGCGCTCGCCGCACTCGACCAGGCCGCCGCCGACCCCGTGGTGCGGAAGACAGCGGGTGCCTTGCAGACCCTACGGCTGCGGTGGCCCGGCCGCGACAGCACCAAGCGGCTCTACGGCCGGGTCCGCCGAGTCGAGGCCGTGACCATGGCGCAGGCCGTCTACGGCTGGATCCCCGTAACCCTGGAGTTCGCGGCGACCGACCCGCGGTGGCACGGAGAGCCCGAACAGCAGGTCACCCTGCCTCTGGCCTACACGGGAGGCACCGGCTTCAAGGCCCCCGTAGCCGCTCCGATCACGACCGGCGTGGCAGACCCGACCGACCGCAGGGGCTGGGTCACCAACTATGGGGACATGCCGGCCTGGCCCTCCTTGAAGATCAAGGGCCCGGTAGTGAACCCCCGCATCTGGATCACAGAGACCGGGCGCATCCTCGACCTCGCGCTGACCCTCGGCGAGAACGACACCCTTCAGATCGACACGCGTCCCGGCACGCGCTGGGTCCTGCGCAACGGCGGCAACGCCGCCTCGGCGCTGTCCCCGGAATCCCGCCTGGACCTGTTCCAGATTCCGTCCGGAACCAGCGAGGTCCGGTGGATCGGCGCGGACTACACCAACTCCACCCGCCTCACGGTGGCGTGGCGCGACGCCTACACAGCCCTGTAAGGAGAGCACCACCAGATGGCACTGATCCAACCGCCCATGCTGACCCATGGCGGCACCCACCCCGCGCGCGCATTCCGGATGATGGTCCGCGACCTCGCGTCCGGGAACTCGGGCGTGACCGAAGGAAACGACCTGAAGGTCAGAGAGTGGGCCACCCCTGGTGCCGGCGTGCGTGTCGGCGACGGCTCGGCCGTGGTGGGAGGAGCGGCCTGGGGCCAGGGCTCCTACACCCAGTACAACGTGGGTGACGCCATCGTGCCGATCGCCCCCACGGGCTCCTCGGCTCGATCCGACCTGATCTGCCTGCGCGTCGAGGACCCGGAGTACGAAGGAAACCGGAACCCCGCCGCCGACGACATCGGCTACTTCCACGTGGTGTCCGGCGTCTCCGCCTCCACGAAGACGGTGCCGTCCGGCATGACGGCGATCCCGCTGGCACGACTCAACCTCCCGGCGAATACGGCCACGATCACCAACGCCATGATCACGGATCTGCGGCAGATCGCGAACCCGCGGCGTGATCGGAAGCTCTACACCGCCTACCCGTCCGCCCTGAGCGAGCTGAAGTACCAGGACAACAAGTGGCGCAACTGGCCGACCGCGGCGAGCTGGTCAGTCCCGATCCCCGCCTGGGCCATCTCGGCCAAGGTCGTCGTCACCATCGCCGGGCTTCGCATGGCCCGAGCCGACGTATTCGCCGCCATGCAGACGAAGCTCGGCTCCGACTTCGGCGAGAACACGGTCATCGACGACAACCAGGGCTCCGTCGTCCGCCGCCAAACCGTCGTCATCGCCGACAACATCACCATCAGTTGGGCGCAGCGCGGCACCACCCAGACGTTGTCACTGCAGACCTACATGTCCAAGGCCGAGACCGGTGACCTATCGGTCGACGGTTCGACATCGATCATCGCCGACGTCGAATTCACTGAAGGCGTCCTCTAACACGACGCGCACCACCACAAGCCCATCACGGCGCGGGGGAGAGCAAGGACGCGCCCGATGGCGTCGCAGTCGTACCGCTATCTCACCACCGACGCGCTGACCAACAAGGTCCTGGCCTGGGATCTGCCGCTGACCGGTGTCGAGTTCGGTCCCGCACTGTCCGCGACCGGAAGCCTCACCGGAGCCGTAGAACCTCGCCTGGCCCACCTGGTCCGCTCCCAGCTCGGCCCCGGCAACACCAAGATCTACGCAGAGCGTGACGGACGACTGTTGTGGGGCGGCCTGATTTGGCGAGCCGACCCTGAGGGCCAGCAGCTGAGCATCGAGGCCTCCGGCTGGGGCTCCTACCCATACCGGCGCTACGACCTCCACGGCCAGCTCAACGGACGCGGCCCCTACACCTACGCCGACCCGTGCAAGGTCATTCGCGACGTGTGGGCGTACTGCCAAGAACAGCCGGACGGCCAGCTCGGCATCCAGGTCGACGCCACCACCTCCAAGGCCACCGTCGGCACCCCGGAAGACCCCTACCGGATCGACTGGTGGGACACCCCCTCGCTCGGCGACGTCATCGAGGACATGGTCGCCGTCGAAGGCGGCCCCGAGTGGACTGAGGAGGCCGCCTGGCAGAACGGAACCCCGCGGGGCCGCATCCGCATCGGCTGGCCCCGCCTCGGCCGCCGCCGCACAGACATCCACTTCGAGTCCGGCGTGAACATCGTCAAGTCCGTCCCTGTCGAGTACGACGCCGACAACCTCGCCCAGGTCGTCATCGCCCTCGGCGCGGGCGAGGGCCGCAACCGGCGCCGCGCCGTGGACGCCGTGCGCGACGGACGGCTGCGCCTGGAGCACCTACTCGAGGTGCCGGAAGAGAAGGCGAACGACCGGCTGGCCGCCCGCGCCCGCACGGAACGCATCTCCCGCCAGGTCATCGGCGAGGTCACCGAGATCACCGTCCGCGATCACCCGTCGGCCCGCTTCGGATCCTGGCAGATCGGTGACGACGTACGGGCCCGGGTCCACGACCAGTGGACCGACTTCGACGCCTGGTGCCGCATCGTCGGCTGGCAGATCCGACCCGCCTCCGGCGAGGACCAGGAGCAGGCCGTCATCCAACTCCAGCGCGCGGACCGCTTCACCTACGGGGGAGGCACCGCGTGAGCAGCGACATCGCCCGCCTGGCCGCCCGCGTCGCCGTCCTGGAACGGCAGCTGGCCCGTACCACCCGCACCGCCCGCATGGCGTACTCGTCGATCGAGGACGGGGCGATCGAGGTCTACGACCAGGACGGCTCTCTACGCGGCAGCCTGGGCCTCCAGAACGACGGCACCGTCGGTTTCGTCGCCCACAACGGACCGCCGCCTCCCACCCCCAGGCCGCCTGTGGTGGAGTCCGCGTTGTCCGGGCTCACCGTCACCTGGCCCGGAACGTGGACGGACGCGGAGACTGCTCCGCTCGACCTGGCTGAAGTCCAGGTCCACCTGTCGACGACCGCCGACGCCGAACCGGACACCAGCAGCCCAGTAGCCGCCTTCCACACGGCCGCCGGCGGAAGCGTCACCCTCGCCACCGACACCTACGACCCGGTGTGGGTGCGCCTGATCGCGGTCAACACCTCCGGTACGGCCGGAGAGCCCTCGGCCGCTGTGCAGGTCCAAGCCCGCAAGGCCGTCCCCGATGACCTCGTCAACGCGATCATCGACGAAAATAAGCTAGCCCGCGGCGCGGTCACCGAAGCCGCGCTCGCCCTCGGGGCAGTCAACTCCACCGCGCTCGCGGACGGCGCGGTGCTCGCCGAGAAACTCGCCGCCAATTCCGTGACGCTGGGCAAAGTCGCGAGCGGCGCGGTGACCCTCAGCGCGCTCGGCGGCACGCTCGCGGACGCCACCAGCCAGCGCCTCGTCGACATGATGGGCGAGGCCGCCGTCTGGCAGACCACCGATCAGGGCAGCGACGCCACGTGGGCGCACCTTACCGGCGTACCGGACGCTCCCACCGGCCGGAACGTCGGTGAGGCCCGCGGCTTCATCCGGCTTCGTGGCACGACCCTTGTCCCGTACGAGCCCGGTGTCCTGTACCGGATCAGCGCCCGGATCAGAGCTACAGCCCAACTCGCGGCTGGCCCGGACGCGTTCTACGTCGGCGTGCTCGGCGTGGGCGCAGACCAGACCACCCTGGTCAACCGCGCCGGGGCGAACACCCCGAACAGCCACTTCTACATCGCGGCGTCGTATCGATCGCTGCCGACCACGGACGGCTGGGTCACGGTCGTCGGCTACCTCAAGGACCGCGCAGCCGCGGGCTCCGCCGGCCCCAACAACGACCCGCGCTCACCCGGCACCGTGCACGACGCCGTCCGATACATCACCCCCTACTTGTGGCTCAACTACGCCTCGATGGGTGTCTCCGGCTCCCCGGCCGTCATGCAGGTCGACGCCGTTGCCATCGAGGCGCTGAAGACCGGGATCGTCGACGCGACCAACCTCGTGAGCGGTTCGGTGACCGCCGCCGCGCTCGCGGCTGACTCGGTGATCGCTGGGAAGGTGGCGGCCGATGTCATCACGGGCCGTGAGATCGCAGCGAATTCGGTCACGGCGACCGAGATCGCGGCAGCCTCGATCTCCACGGACAAACTGGTGGTCGCGGGCGGTACGAACGTGCTCAGCGACCCCTCGTTCGAGGGCGCCTACACCGCGGCGATCGCCACGACCGTATGGTCCGTCGTCTCTGGCGGCAACGGCTCCGCGAAGGCGCTCCGCGTCGACGCCACGGCGACGGCCGCCACGACACGGTCCCTGAACGTCACGTCGATGCCGATCCTGAGCGGAGAGCAGCTCTACCTCGCCATCGACGCCAACGCGTCCGCCGACTGGGCGGGAGGCGCGCTCAAGTTCTACGCCCGGTGGTTGGACGGCACAGGCGCGACCGTCGGCTTCGGTGTCGCCCAGGTGGACGTCCCAGCTCGCGGCTCGTGGCAGCGCCTTGCCGCCACGGTCACGGCGCCGGCGAACACCACCGCGGCCACGGTCTGGGTGGAGACGTACCAGTCGACCGCCGGAGCCGTGCTGTGGGACAACGCAGTCGTCCGCCCGGTGGTGCCGGGCGTGCAGATCGCCGACGGCGCAGTCACCGCGCCCAAGATCCTCGCGGGAGCGGTGACGGCAGAGAAGATTGCGTCCTTGGCCATCACGGCCGAGAAGATCGCGGCGTTGTCCGTCACCACGGACAAGCTGAACGCGTTGTCCGTCACGGCGGACAAGATCGCGGCCAACGCTGTGACGGCAACGAAGATCTCGGCGGGCGCGATCGAAGCGACCCATATCAAGGCCGGGGCAATCACGGCGGACAAACTCGACGCGGACGCCATCAACGGTAAGACGATCAACGGAGCCGTCCTCACCGGCAGCACCCTCCAAACTGCCGCGAGCGGACAGCGAGTTGTCATCAGCCCCGGAAACACCAATCCGGAGACCGGATCGATTGAGTTCTATTCCGGCAGCGCCGATGAGTCAGCACCGGCAGAACTCAATACCGCCATCGCCTACGCTTCAGATTCCTCCGGCACCTACGAAGTTCCCAGCGTTTCACTCAGCGCCCCGAAGGTGACTGGTTCGAGCCAGGAAACAGGGGTGTTCCTGCAAAGCCACGTGCCGGGCTATTCGGGAGGAGTGTTCAACCTCTACGCAAACGATCTGAGCGGCAACGGAGTTGCCTACATCAACGGGTACGGCGCTGATACATCGGCCGCCGGCTCGTCCATCGAGCTGCACGTCCGCGACGCGCAGTCCGCATCGGCCCAGTCCACTGCCAAGCTCACATCCGGCGGCTTCGCGATCGACCGAGACCTCAGCGTGTACGGCAAATCCCAGGGGCGCGGATTTGTCGCACAGAAGACTCTGACCGCGAACGTCACCTTCTCCAGCACGGAGACGGCCCTCATCACCACCGGCAGTATCACGTTCAAGGTCGGCCGCGCCTACCGCGTTTCACTCTGGGCACTGCACAGTGCGGCCAGCGACAGCTACGCGCTATACCGAATCCGCAAGAACACCGTTTCCGGGACGATTTACAAGGATCAGATACGCGTCAACAATCTGCAAGCCTCCACAGCGAACGCCGCCGTTTCCGTCCAGACTATCCTGACCAACACCACGGGCAGCGACGTCACAGCCGCACTGTGCTGGACCGGAACTCAAGGCGGTGTCGCACAGACGTGGACGCTCGCCGCCAGCAGCAGCAACGTCGCCTATCTGCTGGTGGAGGACTGCGGCTCGGCCGACGACTACATCGGCCAGGCGATTACCTGACTAGCCCGATCATGGCAACTCAGATCTGTCCCGCTCTCAAGCAACGCCCGCGATGTCCCGAATCAGCCCTAACCGCTTGAAGTCAGTGCTATGGGGCTCATAACAAGGAGAGCACAGGAAAGGGGCCTTGGTCAGATACCAAGGCCCCTCCTGCCGTGCTACCGGGTCAGGACTGCCCCCGGATGAACCTCAACATCAGGATGATGAAGCCACACAGGCCGGCGGCTGCTAGGCAGCCTGTGTAAATCGCCTCGAAATACGAGACATGGTCCATGATCCGTCGCCCTGTCGCCGCGGTGAAACCACCGATGATCCCCACAAGGACAATGACTGCGGCTTCAAACTTGCGGATCTTGGACCCATCACCCCCGTCCCCGTCGGAGCTGGTTCCAGAGGGCTGGGGGTTGTTCTGCGTCGTTGGCATGACGGCTGCACCTTCGCGTCAGCCGCCTGTGAAGGATGACCTGTCGGATTCGGGCTGGCGAAGTTGCCCGGCCGCTGACGCAGCTTCACCCCAAGGGCTGCTCGGCCCGGTCATGGCGTGACCGTCCCAACGACCCGTCGTGCTGGGTCCTCCACTCCTGCCGATCCACTTCTGTCGACCGGTCATCCGGGCGGCGGCAGGACTCGGCGTCCGCCCGGATCGCCCCACCACTGTGGCGAGGGCTTGTCGTCAGCAGGATCTTGGCCTACTCACGGTCGAAAGTCCCAGGGGAACTGGGGATTTGTGTTCTTTCGCACCACTCACCCGTTTGGGTGGACGTATGTGAATTTCCCAGGTCAGGCAGCATCGAGGTGCAACAGCGGGTCAGGAAATGGGACCGCGCCTACGTCATCTGAGGGACCCTCTTTCGTACGAGTTGAGGGAGCGTCAGGGGTGCTGGCTACGACACGCGCTGTCGGCGCCACCACGTCATGCCCGAGCTGTACCGGGGTCCGCACGGCAGACACTCCCGAGCCGCTGGCGCTGCGGTAGCAGCGGTTCCAAGTGATCGCACAGCTCAACCGACACGATCCACGGCTGTCGGTGGGCACCGCTACTATCCGGGATGCCTCATGGGGGGCGACGAGGGGAGTCAGGGAATGGGTAACGTGAACGATTCAGCGGTCAAGCGGAAGTTGGGTATCCAGACCTGGCGGAACTTGTCCAAGGACAAGGTGCTCAAGTTCGCGGCAGCGATGCCCGAGATGGCCACCGAGGCGCGGCTCAAGCTCATCGAGCAGTTCCCGGCCTTCAAGGACCTGGGTAAGGCCAACATCGATGCAGTCGCAGAGGCCCACAGGTCCACTCTCGCAGCCAACGAGAACAGTCAGAACCACTTCTACAAGGCTGCACAGGACCAGCGGGACGCTCTGCAGGCCGACCTCGGTCGGGACGACCTCAGCGAGGCACAGTGGGAGTCCCTCCACGACCGCCTCGAACGAAACGTGGGGCGGGTATCCGAGAAGGACAGCGAGAGCAAGCAGTTCCAGGGGGCGGGGATGAAGCTGGTGGCAGCCACCGGTGTAGCCGCCCTCGCGCTGAGCGTGGCGTTCGTCGGCGGCAGAGTCGCTGGAGCGAGCGAAGACGGTTCCGAGGAATCCCAGTAGGACTGATGTAAGCGCAAGGGAAAAGACTCATAGACTGATCTTCAGCGGCGCGGGGCTGCCGAAGGGAGCACCGTGAGCGCGCCGCCGGGACAGGACCCCACGCCGTGGGAACTGCTGCGGGCCATGCAGCAGATGCGTGACGACCTGCGCGCCGACTTCGCTGCCTTCAGCGCGCGGCTCGCCGAGATGGTGACGAAGATCCAGTACGAGGCCGACCGGCGGACTGACGAGGTACGGATCAAAGCCGTCGAGGACGACGTCGCCCAGATGCGGCGAGAGCGCGAGACGGAGCGGCAAGAGGCCCGCGGCGTAAGGCGGTTGGCTCTTACTGCCCTCGTGGCGCCGGTCGTGGTGGGAGTGATCGTCGCGATCGTGACCGGCAAGCTCGGATTGTAGGCTCGGAACAGCAGGCGCGGGGGAGAACAAGGAACGCGCCATGCCTGATCTCTGGCTGCCTGGAGCTGAGCGGCATCCGCTCAGCGACACTGCACCCACCGACACGCAGTACGACCCACGCGTCATCTGGCACATCACGTGGGACAAGAACGCCACGGCGGCCAAGCCTGCCGATCTCGTGGCGTTCGACAAGCTCGTGCAGTACTTCACCGGCGGCGGCAAGGGAGTCGCGCCGCATCTGCTCTGGGATCCCTTCACGGGCAGGACCGCCCAGTTCTATCCGGCGAACAGCCGGGCCAAGTCGGTCGTCGACCTCGCCGGCGGCACCCGTACCAACCGCACCGGGAAGGTGTGTCTCCAAGTCGAGACGCTGTTCTTCCCGTACTGCCGGGTGAACGGGAAGTCGTACGCGACCGTCCGGGACACCCGGGCCAAGGGTCTCGACAAGATCCTGGCCTGGGCCCGGAGTTGGGGGGTGCCGGACGTCTGGCCGATGGGCGCCCCGACCTGGAACGCGAATCGCAGCGAGCACATCTGGGAGACGGAGGGCGGGCACTACGGCCACGGCCAGACGCCTGAGAACACGCACACGGACCCGGGCCCTATGCCGAAGTGGCCGACCAGCACGTCGACGTCGCCCAAGCCGGGCCCACCGGCGTTCCCCGGCCGAAGCGCCTTCGGACCCGGCAAGTCGAACGCTTCGATTCTCTTGCTGGGCCAGCAGCTCGTGCGCAAGGGCTATGGCAAGCACTACCGCGTCGGCCCGTCCCGCGAGTGGGGTGAGGCTGACCGTCTCAACGTCGTCGACTTCCAGCACGCCCAGAAGTGGACCGGCTCCGACGCCGACGGCTACCCCGGCCCCGAGACCTGGCGCCGACTCTTCGCCTGATCCCTCTGACCAGCACAAGGAGCACATCCCCATGAACCTCTACGCTTCGCTGCTGCGCACGGGAGTTCCGGCCGCGGTCGGCTGGCTCGTCGCGGTGGCTCTCCGCCACGGACTCGATCTCGAGGCCACGGCCGTCACAGGAGTCCTGACCCCGGTCGCCACCTTCTCCTACTACGGCGTCTTCCGGTTCGCCGAGGAGCACCTGTCGCCTCGGTTCGGCTGGCTGCTCGGCTACGCCCGTCCGCCGAAGTACGAGAACACGTCGCTCGCCCTGCCGCGTACCTGACCCACGATGAGGTGACGTCGAGCAGCCAGAGGGCCAAGCATGGAAGAAGACCCCCGTCTCGCGACGGGGGTCTTCGACCTCTTGGAGACTCCACCCTATCGTCTCTTTGGCGGGGCCGGACTCTGCTTCCACGTGGTTACAATCTATATGCAGACGTGACGTGAGCTGGAGGCGATGGAATGGCAGAGGACAAGGCGCCGGCGGGAAGGAAGCCGTACCTGGCCGGCAGGGTCGAGTTCGCCGCGCTGTACGACGTGAAGCCACTTCAGGTCAGCCAGTGGATCAGCCGGGATCACACCCTCGATTACCGTCACGCCAAGATCATCAGCGGATCGCCGTACTGGCTGCTCCAGTTCGTCAAGGGCTTCGGAGAGACGACCCCCCGCCCAAAGCACCTCAATCAGACGGAGCTTGAGCGGCTGACCAAGGAGCAGGACCCGGGCTACTGGGTGCGCGAAGTTGAGCAACTCCCCCCGCTGGTGGGCCAGGCCGAGTTGGTGGCCCTGTTCCAGCTGCCGTCCGGCGAGCTCCTGCGCAAGGCGATCAGCACCGGCCGGTTCCGGCCCGCCGACTACAGCCTGTCCGGATCGCCGATCTGGCTCTTGGAACCCGTCGTTGCAGATGCACCCGCGCTACAGGCGGGAGCGCGTGCAGTGGACTGGGCGATCGACGACAAGGTCTTGGCTGCCCTGCGTACGGGTAGCTACGACGGGCCCGGATCCAGGATCGTGCCGCGCGGCAAAGCGGCGAACAAGGCCGCCGGATAATCGCAGGTCAGAGGCTTGCGATTCTTGATTCCTCCCTCGATTGCATATAGAATAGAAGCACATCCGAGGGGGTGTGCTTCGTTCAGCTAGGGGGGGTCATGTGCCGATCCAGGGGGCCACCGAGGGTGGTCTCGATGGTGTTGTCGATCGACAATCTCTCTGCCCAGAGATAGATTCCAACACTCCAGCGTGTTAGGTCCATATCTGAGGGGGGAGCCTTGCTGATCGAACAGCCGCCGTTGTTCGGCACCATCCAGCCCGTTCGCCACCCCGCCGATGTCGGCAGCCTGACCATCCAGCAGCGATTCGAGGCGTTCCACGCGCTCAACCCCTGGGTTCTCAGGGCGCTGATCCGGATGACCGCCGACTGCGCGGAGAAGGGGTTCGGCCGCATCGGAATCGGGATGCTCTTCGAGCTCCTGCGCTACCAGTACGGCGCGGCGACCCGAGGCGACGAGTTCGCGCTGAACAACGACTACCGCTCCCGGTACGTACGGCTCCTGCTGGCCGAACACCCGGAGTGGTCAGCCCTCTTCGAAGTCCGGGCCCTGCGCACGGACTGACCACGACCTCTTGGAGCCAGATCGTGAACGCACCGGCGGGCACCGCAAAGCCGCCCGCAGTCCAACTGAAAACACGCAAGCCGACGGGGATCGTCCCCTGGCCCCTCCTCCTCATCGAGGGCGAAGAGGGCGCGGGCAAGACCTACTCGGCCGCACAATTCTCCAGCAGCGACCGCATCGGCCAGATGTACTGGATCGATCTCGACGAGGGATCGGCCGACGAGTACGCGGCCATCGAGGGCGCCAACTATCTGATCATCGAGCACGACGGCACCTACCGCGACATTCTCGAACAGGTTGAGGCCGTGCACGCCGAGGCCAGGCGCGCGGCGGCGGCCGGAGAGCCCCCGGTCGTCCTGACTATCGACTCGGGATCCGCGCTGTGGCGGATGCTCACCAACTGGACCTACGAACGCGGTCGCCGGACACGCAAGAACCGTGCGCTGCTCCAGGAGGACCCGGACGCCGCGTTCGACATCGGCCGGAATCTGTGGAACGACGCCACGGAGCGGTGGAACAGGATCATCTACCTGCTGCGCACACTGCCCGGCATCGCCATCGTGCTGGCCCGCGGCAAGCAGGTCAGCGCCACGGACGACAACGGCCAGCCGATCCAGAACAAGAGCGAGTGGAAGGTCTCGGCTCAGAAAGACCTTGGCTTCGACTCGTCGTGCTGGGTGCGCATGAAGCGCAACGCCGACCCGCAGGTCATCAAGGTCCGATCGCTCCGGATGCGCGTCGAGCGGAACAAGCCACTGCCGCTGCGGGACTTCAGCATCGAGGACCTGGTCTTCAACAAGCTGGGCTGCTCCGTCGAATCCCAGCCGCGCATCATGCCCGCGCTCGTCGGCGATCTCGTACAGCCCTGGCTCGCCCGCATCGCCGGCCTGACGGACAAGAAGCTCCTTGAGGCGCTGTGGCGGGCCGTCCCAGATCCGGTGAACCGCCTGAGCCACGAAGAGATCCTCACCATCCGGGCCGCCGCCGAGCAGCGCGCCGCCGAACTCGACAGCCCCCGGCGGGAGATGGGGGAGGGCCCACTGTCCGACGCCGACAAGCTCCGTGCCGCCGCCCAGCGCAAGGCCGACGAGCAGGACGCGGACGCCGAGCAGTGACCGCCCACGCTGACCTCTTGGAGAACCCCTCTATGTCCGTAGCCACCGTTGACGGCATCGCACCTTCCATCTGGGATGCCGCACACGACGTGGACGCCCGCCGCCCGCGCTCTCGTCAGACACAGCTCGGCGCGTCCGACACCGTGTGCGGCCGACGCGCCGCCTACATCCTGCACGGCACCACAGCGACCGATCACCCCGACAAGCGAGCGGCGATCCTCGGAACGTTCATTCACCACGGGCTGCTTGAGTCCGCGCGCACCGAGTACAGATGGCTGGTTGAACGCAGGGTCCAGGACAACATGATCCGAGGGCATGTCGACGTCGTACAGCTCGACGCGGCGACCGCCGCTCGCCTGCCCGCACGTCACCGGCCAGCGATACCCGCCGACGTCCTCACCGTCGAGGACGTGAAGACCAAGTCCACATACCTGTGGGACCGCGTTCTTCGCTACGGAGCCACGGCCGCCGAGCTGCGCCAGGTCCATCTGTACGCGGGCGCGCTGTTCGAGGTCGGGTTCGAGGACGTTCCCGGCCAGCGGTACCTCTCCCGCCTGGGGCCACTGGACATCGGTCGTATTCGCTTCCGGTTCATCAACCGGGACTCCGGCGCGGAGCATGTCCAGGAGATCGACTTCGACCCGCAGCGCGCGGCGGAGGCCCAGTGGTGGGTGGAACGTGTGCGCGAGACCGGCAACCCCGAGGAGATGCCCCGCGACTTCAACGGCCCCGGTCTGGACGCCATCTGCGACTACTGCCCGTTCCGCTCCCTGTGCTGGCCGGGGACAGCTCCGGGCGTGCCCGAGCAGGCCGCGCTCATCCGCAACGACGCCGACCGCGAACAGGCGCTCATCGACTACGTGAAGGGACACGAGCTCGCCAGCGAGGGCGACAGGGTCAAGAAGTTCGCACGCAAGAAGCTCGACCAATCCCCGGAGGGGATCTATGGCCCTAACAGGCTGTCCTGGCGCGGAGGCAACGACGAGGAGAAGGACGACGTGGAGGCGATGGTCGACCTGCATGAGGTCGCCGGAATCCCGGTCCCGATGACACCGGACGTCAACCGCATGGTCAAGAACCTCAAGGACGCAGGACTGGCGATCCCTCGGCGGAAGACCGGCAAGAAGACGCCCGCGGTCATCAACATCGCGCCGGCCTGACCCGACTCCGATGAGTCTCAGCCCCGCCCGGGAGCGACCGGGCGGGGCACCCAGTCCTGCCGCCGTGCCTGTACAGCCCAAGGGGAACCGTGTCCATCCAACTGATGATCGCTGCGGCCTACTTGCCGCCTGACGTGCTCAGCCAGAGCCAGAAACTCGCCCTCATGAAGATCGCGGACAGCGCCGACGACGAGACGCGCCTCGCGCGCCCCGGCCTCACCCGCCTCGCGGCATGGGTCGGCGTGACCGACAAACGCGCCATCACCATCGTCACGGAGCTGATAGCCAAAGGACTTGTCGAGCGCATGGAGGTCGGCAAGGCGGGACGCGCAGCGGTCTACCGGGTCTTCCCCCTCGGGGTGCCGCCCACACCGACCACGCCGGAGCTCAAGGAGCGCCTGGAGGCTCGCAAGGCTGCTCCGAAGAACGCCAACAAGGCCCGCTCCGGAGTCGCGCGTTCGGCCCCCGCAAAGCCTGCGATGACCTATCAGGACGTCGAAGACCGCGAGGCCGCGCGCCGAGAGAAGGTCGAATCGTCGCAGGTCGAGGCTGGGTTCCACTCGGGGAACCCAGGCGAGGAGGCAGGGTTCCACGGAGGGAACCCAGACGGGCAGGACAGCCGGGTTCCACCCGTGGAACCCGGTGAGTTTCACGGGGGGAACCCACTGGGTTCCAGCGGTGGAACCCCTTCCTTTCCTGGTTCTTCCTCTGTCCTTCCTTCCCCCCTCACCCCCACGGCTGACGCCGCAGGGGAGCCCGCATCCGCTCCATCAGACAGCTCCGCCTCGGAGCGCGGGCAGCCGCCAAGAGGCTGCACGAAGCACCGGGGGCGCCCTGCCGCCTCCTGTCGTGGGTGCGGCACCAACCCGCGCGCAGGGCGCCGAAGGGAGCAGGAGGAGGCCAAGGACGAGGAGCACCGGGAGCACGGGCGCTTCTGGGATGAGTGGCACGAGGACGCCGCCAGGCGCCGCCGACGGATCGAGGAGCACCCGGAAGCGACCGAAGTGGCGCGGAGAGCTGTGCGCGAGGCCGTACGAGCACGGAAGGGCGACAGTCAGCGAAAAACTTAGGCACCCGAAAGGAAATTGCACCAGAAATATGGACATCCCTGGCAATGCATATAGAATAGAACCAGAAGAGGGGGAGAAGCCCCCTCTTGATCGGAAGGAAGACATGAACTACCTGCCCATCCTTCGTCGCTGCCACAAGGGCGCGCTCGTGCTCGACAACGGCGCTGCCGTCCGCGAGCAGATCCACGGAATCGCCGACCTCTACCGCCAAGACCCCGAGGGTGTCGGCGACATGCTCATCCAGATCGCCGACCTCAAGGACGTGGTCGACTGTGAGCGCCACCTCGGCGGGCTCGGCCGCGCCAAGCTGGTGCGGGACGAGGTCGTCGGCGAACTCCTCGACGACGTCGGCGGCGCTGAAATCCACCTCGACCACCGCGAGAACCACCGGGCGCTCATGCAGGCCCGTGACCTCGCCCACCAGGCGCTGGACATCGCCGATGTGGCCATCCAGCGTGCCGATGAGCTGGAGGCTTCGACCGCCCTCGCCCGCCAGGCGCGAGAGGAGCGGCGCAAGGCCCCGTGCCTGGTGTTCGTCACCCGCCTGTGGTGAACGCGTCCACGTTCATCTTGGGGCTGAGATAGATCCCAACTCTGTACTGTTGGCTGGCACACGACCTCTTGGAGAAGGAACTGTGAGCAACGACCTGGCGCCGCTGGCCCCGATGCCCGTACACAACAACACCGAAGACCCGCTGTGGCTGGCCCTGTGGGGCGCGTACGAGCCGGTCATCACCGCGCTGCGCCGCATCCCGCTCGTGACCAACGTCGAGTCCGGGAACATGTTCGCCATCACCGCCGAGCTCACCGACGGCTCGTACCTGTGGATCTCCTCGGTCGAGGACCTGCCCATGGACCCGGCCGCGCTCGAGGGCTTCCAGGTCAAGCGCCTCCACGACGACAACCCGAACATCGACGAGGTGTTCTACGACTCCACCGAGAGCGGAGAGCAGTCGGAGCACGGCAACAACGTCGTCCCGCTCATCCAGGCCATCACGGCCTTCGTCACCGAGCGGCGCCTCGCGCCACGCGTCACCCACCTGGTCTCCGTCCGATTTCAGGGCGTGACAGCGCAGCGTCGGCCGCTGTCCAAGTTGCTGCACGGCCCCCTCGCCGACAACGACGCGGCCATCAAGGAGTACGGCAACGCCGTGCGCGCCATGGCGGGGGACGGCTGGACGTGCGTCCACGCGCAAGGCGGCACGGACTGGCCGCTCACCGTGTGGGTGCTGAACGACGAGGTCGCCACCATCTACCTCGCGTCCGCCGGGCAGGTGATCGTCTGATGGCGGGCACCGAAGCAGCCCAGCCGAATCTGGCGGAGGAGACCGGCAAGCGCCGCTGCGCCTGCGTCATCGCCCATCCACAGAGCGAAGACGAACGAGCCCGAGCCCAGGCCGCGTTGGACAACGGACTCGCGACCAACGACGCCCACGGGGTGTTCGTCGCCTGCATGCAGCTCCTTCAGCCCTGCCCGGCTCGCTACGAGGTGGTGGCGCGATGACCGTCCTGTACGCGCTGCTCGTGCTCGCCCTCGGTGTCGGGGCCGGCCTCACCGTGCTCGTCATCGAAGAGCGCCGCTGGGAGGCCCGCAGCCAGGCCCCGCGCCGCATGACCTACGGCGAAGTCCACCACCGTCACGCCGCCCGTCGCTGATCGCGCTGCCCGGCCCGACTCCGGGCCGGGCAGCCGCAGACCTCTTGGAGAACACCCCGTGGGAAACGACATCTACATCCAGACCACTGACGGCAAGAGAGCCGAAGGGGCCGGGAACTACTTCCGGTTCGCCTTCACCGCACTGCCGCGCACTCTCGACGCGATGAAGAACTTCGGGATGCTCGTCGAGCTGCCCGTCCCGTCCTACCCGGAGCTGTCCGCCTACGGGCTGGCGGGCGTGGATCTCCGGCCCGGCACCAAGTACGACGAGAGCACGGCGAACCGCGTCGCCGCATTTCGGACCGCCTACCAGGCTGTCAAGGACGCTTCCGAGACGGTGCCGACCGGCATACCCAGGTACAAGATCGACTCGAACGACGGCTTCCTCGTGACGGTCGCCGAGATCAGCGCCGCCCTGGCCACCTATGACGCCCACCCGGGCGTGGCCATCGCAGAGATGCCCGTGGGTGACCCGACATGGGGGATCTGGATCTCCTTCCTGCGCCATGCGCAGGCGCACGGCGGTCTCCGCACTCACTGATCTCGGCCGTCGCCCGGCCCCGCGTCGCGGTGCCGGGCACGCAAGACCTCTTGGAGAACAACTACCAGCATGGCCACCTGGATTGACCTTTTGTGTGGCGCGGGCGGCAGTAGCACCGGACTTGTCGAAGCCGGGCACGAGCTGTTGCTCGGCATCAACCACTGGCGGCTCGCAATCGAGACGCACGCCGCGAACCATCCCAACTGTGAGCACGCCGTCATGACGCTCAGCGACGGCTTCCCCATGCGCATGCTGCCCAAGGCCGATGGACTGTGGGCATCCGTCATCTGCACCGAGATCAGCCCCGCGGGCGGCAAGCCCCGGGAAACCAACCAACTTGATCTCCTCGACCTGCTCGAAGAGGAACGCGACGAGTGGGAGTCCCTGACTAAGGACGCCTTCGAGGCGACCCGGGTTACCGCGTGGTGCGTGGTGCGAGCCGCTGAAGCGAAGCGGTTCAAGGCCATCGTCGTAGAGAACGTCGTCGAATTCGGCCTGGACTGGATCCTGTTCGCGACCTGGCTCCAAGCCATGGAATTGCTCGGATACCAGTACCAGATCGTGTGCGTCAGCAGCGCCCACGTTGGTGATGACGTCAACCTGCGCGCCCCGCAGTGGCGTGACCGGATGTACGTGGTCTTCACCCTCAAGACCATGCGCAAGCCCGACCTGGAGCCCAGGCCGCTCGCTCCCTGCGTCGACTGCGGTGAAGACGTGCACGCCGTCCAGTCGTGGACCAAGACCGATGGCCTGCGTATCGGTAAGTACCGGCGCGACTACATCTATCGCTGCCCCAACACCCGTTGCCGCCACGCCATGGTCGAGCCGTACGTTCGCCCGGCCAGCGACATCATCGACTTCAGCGACCTCGGGAAGCGGATCGGCGACCGCAAGAAACCGCTCGCCGATACCACCATGGACCGAATCCGCGCAGGGCGCCGCAAGTTCCCCTGGCGCCCGTACTCGATCTCGCTCACCCACGGCAAGGACGGCGGGGACAGGGCGTACGCCGTCGAGGACCGGCCGATGCCCGCCCGGACGGTGAAGCAGGGAGACGCGCTCCTGGTGCCGACCGGCGGCTCGTGGAACACCGACGCCGTCCCCCTCGACGTGCCGATGCGTACTCGCACCACCCGCGAGAGCGAAGCCCTGCTGACGATGGACCCGTTCATCATCGAGTACCGCAACCACGCCACCGCCAGCCCCGCGAGCGACCCGCTCAGCGTCGTCACCGCCCAGGGCAACCACCACGGCCTCGTCACGCACGCCGGCACCACCCCCGAGCATGCGCGCAACACCCTCGTCGTGCCGTACCGCAAGGCCGCGGTGAAGACGGCCGCCGAACCCGTCCACACCCTCTCCACCCGCGACTCAGCCGCCCTGGTGCAAAACGCCCCGGACATCAACGACTGCTACTTCCGGATGCTCAAGCCCCGCGAACAGCTCGAAGGGCAGCGGTTCCCCAAGAAGTACGTCGTCTACGGCAACCAGGCCGAGCAGACCGCGCAGGCAGGCAACGCGGTCTCGGTCAATGTTGCCCGGTGGATAGGCCAGCGATTGGAGCCCGTCCTGTGACCGGATCACGAACCCTGATTGGCACCCACGTCACCTCCCACGCCCCATGCTTCGGCGACGAGGACTTCGCCGTTGCCGACGACAGATGGAAGAACGGCATCGAACTGGTCGCCATCTGCGAACCCGTCCTCTACGTCTGCGGAGGATGCCCCTTCCGGGCCGCCTGCATCCGGCAAGTCCTCCCAGCCAAAAGCCTGTTCACCGGCATCTGCGGCGGCCGGATCTGGCTCAACGGCGTGATCATCCACGAGCTGCCCAACGCCGACCCCAGCGAGCTGCCAATCCCGGTCATCCGCAAATCGTGCGGCACGCCCGCCGGATCGCGCGCTCACCGCCGGGCCGTAGAGCAGCAATGCCCCCGGTGCCTGCCCTACTACCGCCCCGGACCGAACCCACTGGACGCGGAGGAGCAGGCCGCGCAGCAGCTCGAACTCCCCGACGCTCCCTGACCAACCGAGAGGAATCGCAGTGAAGCCCCTGACCGCAATGTGCACCGGAACGCCGGACGGCTACCGGATTCGAGTTCTGGCCGAGGACCACGACGACTTGGTGGACCTCGTCGTCGACTGGGACAGCTTCCGCCCGGCCAGCGCCGGGCACCGGCTGATCGAGCACGGCTACATGATTCGACCCGACGCCCGAACTCCGGAGGCGGTGAACGGCTGGAGAGAGGTTCCGGACCAGCCCGGAACCTGGTCCGTGCCGGTCATGCCGACGAACGGGGGCGACCCAGTGACGCACCCGATAGTCAGCGAGCGCCTCGTCGAGGCGGTCACCCACTGGACGGAAGGGCGCCACGACGAGGCCCAGGAGATCCTGGCGGACCTCGCGCGGAACGGGACACCCTCGCTGATGTACGGAGTCGCGACGGGGCTCGCCGTTATGGCGAAGGCAGCCTTGGCGAAGATGCAGGGACTCGATGCCGACACGGCGTCCTGGATCATTCTGACTTCCGACGGCAGCCGTCCCGAGGACATCGTCCCGCAGCCGCATTTCTTCGCAGCACGCTTCATCACCGCGTTCGCCAACGGGGACACCGCGACCACGCTCGCCCTCTACGGGGCCGCTTTCACCGCGCCGGACCCCGAACTGTTCTCCCACTGCCTGGAGATGCTGCTGGCAGCGACCGGTGAGGCAGTGCGCGCCGCCACTCCGGGGGCTGATCGATGACCAGCTCTGCCACCTACTCGTCCGACGGACTGCGCCACGACGTTGCCGACCCGGCGACATGGAGCGTCCGGATCTGCGCGGGCCGATGCGGCACGTGCATCTTCCGGCCGGGCAACCTGATGCGCCTGGAAGAGGGGCGCGTGGCAGAGATGATCGCCAACGCCATCGCCGAGGAGGGGCACATCGTCTGCCACGCCACGCTCGCCACCGATGCCCCCGCCATCTGCGCGGGCTTCGCCGCGCACCGGAACGGCCGTGCCGCTTCCCTCGCCCTGCGCCTGGCCCGAGCCCGCGTCCTTCGTACCGTCTGGGTTCACGTCGACACCAGAAAGGTGGAGTCGTGACCAGCGTGCTCGCCCTGCTTGTCCTCCTCGCGTGGGCAGCGGGTGCCGTGGTCCTGGCGGGCACCTTCCGGAGGCTGCTCGCCCACGACCCGATCCTGCGACTGGTGTGCCAACTGCGGCCGGCCGCTGTCGCCTTGTACCTCGCGGTGGTCATCGTCGCGTGGCCGGCGGCCGCGGCGGCGAAAGCTCTGTCGGATCTCTTCGACCGGGGCCGCAGGTGACCCATATCAAGCCGGGACGGATCTTCGTGGCCTGCGACCCGCGGGACAGCATCCGCATACGGATCGAGCAGTACAAGCCGGGGGACATGCGCGCCTTGGTCGCGGACGCCGCGACTGGCCGCAGGCGTCGCCTCATGCTGATCTCGGCCTTGCACGCGTCGGCCTTCACCAACGCCGGCGTGCCGCGTCGGCGCGGATACGCCCCCGAAACAACGGAGTTGGCAACGCCCAAAGCAGTTACCCCGGTCGGAGTTCCGGGCGAGGGGGAACCGGACTGGTTCGAGGGGATGCCCGGCCGCCAGTTCAGGGTCGCGTTGCCACCCCGGTTGACGCTCCTGAACGCCAACCAGCGGCTCCACCACCACAAGCGCGCGGAGATCACCAGGGTGCTGCGGCGCGCGGCCTGGGCCGCCTCACGCGCAGTGCCACACCTGGAACGGGTCCACATCATCGGCGTCCTGCACCCCGAGGACAGGCAGAGGAGAGACCCGGCCAACTGGTACCCCAGCTTCAAGGCGTGCGTTGACGGGCTGGTGGACCAAGGCGTCCTGGACGACGACGACCACACGCGCGTCGTCGGCCCGGACATGCGCATGGGGCACGTGGTCGAGGGCGCGCGGCTCGTCCTGCACGTACGCGACCTCACCCCTGCGGACATGGCTGCTGACCTGCGGAAATAAAGCCCTCCGGTGATCAAGAAAATCCACCGGAAATCTTGCCCCCCTCCCAAATGCATATAGAATAGAACTAGAAAGAAGGGGGGAGTGGCCCCCTTCTTGAACCGTCAGGAGAGACCGTGACAGACCCCTTCAGTCCCGAGCGCATCCGCCAGCGCCTGAGCGTCGAGCAGATCAGTCCCGCCCAGGCGGACCGGCTGGCCGAGGCCGTCGCGGAATCCCTCCAGCGGACCTGCAAGGAGTGGTTCCCCGGCACCGACTACGACAACTGGCGGCAGATGCTCCCCGAACCGCTGCTCGACGTCCTGGTTCAACTCCTCACCTGGGGCGAGGACGGTCAAATCGTGGCCGACTACAGGCCCACCGCCGCAGCCACCTGCATCTTCCTGGATCTGCAGAACCGTCCCATCCCCGTCGGCTGACGCCGTCAACGACTCCGTCCGGCGACCGGTGACCATCGCATCCCGGCCGCCGGGCGGCCTTATGCCAAGGAGGCGCGCGAAAGTGCAAGATCCCTGCCCGCTCGCGGACCGGCGGGTGTGTGAGGCCACCCGCAACCTCGCTCGCGCCGTACTGAGGCGCATGGCCGTGACGGCGATAGCGATCGAGCCGCGCATCAGGACTCTCGTCGCCACCCGCGACGACCCCAGCTATGCCCTGTGGAGTCTGCACGGCGACGACGGACGACTTCTTCTCCGGTTCGATCTGCAAAAAGAGCCGGACCCGATCTGGGGCAAGCTCACCGCAGATCTGTGCTTCCTCGCTCGGCTCGCGGACCTGCGCACGCACCCGCCCGGCTACTACTTCGTCCACCCGTTGGCCGATGAGCGCGACATCGCCGTCGCTCTCCCCGCCAATCCCCGCGGCCTCCCTCCTCGCGAGATCGGCCCCCTTCGGTGGTAGCCGTTGGCCAGGGTGGCCGCTCCGCCAACGGTGCGGCGCTCGTGGTCGGCATCAGTCCGGACTGCCCCCCTCCGTGCTCGCTGACGGCAGGGCCGCAACATCCCCTGAATGCATATAGAAAAGAAGCATCCGGGGTCCCTTCCATCCTCAAGGAGGCACCGTGCCCGCTCGCCCCTCGGTACCGGTCATCCACACGCCGGACCACCACTTCGCTGCGATGTTCCTCATCCTTCTCTCCCGCGCGCCCGACACCGCCACGCTCAGCGCCGCCACGCGCCTCGCCGACAGCGCGGTGGTCGCTTCCTGGGCGCTGCGCCCGGACGACCTCGAACCCCTCACCGTCGAGCAGTACCGGGAGTTGCTCACCTACGCCGCCGCTCCCGAAGTCCTCGACCTCGCCCTCTACCTGCGCGGCGACAGGAAGCACATCCGCACGCTCATGGACCACATCGGCCGAGAGATCGCGGAACTCCTCACCCACTACTCCGCGCGCCAGACCCCCAGGTCTGATGCCCGCCCCTGAGCGCCAAGGAGAGCTATGACCAGTCCACCCGCACGGCAGTGGTGGGTCATCTACCGGGAGCCGAACCCCGCACAGATAGACGTCGTTGCCGTCGAAACCCCTCCCGAGGACGACGCCGCCCATGACAAACGGTGCGCCGAACTGGAGGCATCCGGCCAGGCCGCCTACGTCGTCACCGCACCCGACGAGGACGTGGCAGGCGACATCGCTCTGCGGGTCTGGTCGGAAGAACTCGTCAACAGCCCGACACGGCTGGCGGCTGCAGACGCCTACCTCGCCTCCCTCAACCAGCCCACCGACTAGATCTCTGGAGATCACATGGGTCCGACCACTCTGCACACCATGTCCGTCCGCGTCGCCGAGGAACTGGGTGTTCACCCGGACGCCGCCGCTCGCGCGCTGCGCGCCGCCCTCGGCCTCTTCCGCGCCCAGGCCCACCACCCCGCGATCGTCAACGCCGGCATCGCGCCCGCCGAATACCTCGGCCTGGCGCTCAAGAGCGATCGATTCAAGGCCTTGCTCATCGCCGCCACCTTGACTGCCGCTGGCCGGGACGTCGACGCCCGCCTCACCTGGACTGCCTATCTCGACCGGGAGATGGAGACCACCAGGCTCGCCCATCAGGCCGTACCGGCGAACGCCATCCTCGGCGACCCGGACGCCATCCACAGCGTCGGCCGCCAACTCGGCCTCACCGACGAGCACACCGACCGGCTCATACCCGGACTGGTCTTCACCATCGCGACCGGCTACCCCTACCGCTCCGCAGACATGCGGCACCTCAGCCTCACCGACGTCCTCGCACAGCTCACCGCAGAGGACCTGACGGAACTGCTCCAGCACGCCGCGCTCGTCGACGCCGGACGCGCCGAGGAAGCCGCCGTCCTGCTGCGCCGCATCCAGCACGCCCCCTGACGGTGACGCGTGTCGGCCTGCACCCCCGCAGGCCGACACGTGACGCCGCACTCAGACCTACGAGCCAGGAGGACCAGCATGAGCCAACTCGATCTGTTCGCAGCCCCTGATGAGCCAGACCAGCCACCCGCGCCGCCCACCCCTGCCGCCCCGACCCGCAAGTACCTCACCGACCTACCGCCGGCCCCCGCGCCCGTGACCATGCCCGCCGCCGCGCCTCGCCCTTCCCTGGCGGTCGTCAAGCCCAAGCTGGGTCACTACCGCCCGGCGCAGAGCAACCCGCACGCGCACGCGTTTGAGATCGCGGAAGCCGTCAGCTACGCCTGGCATCACGCGCACGGGGGGAGCAGCATCGAAATCCCCATCGGCACGGTCGCCGCGCTCGCCCTGTGGCCCCTGCGCGGTCCGGACGCCCACCTTGCCGCCGACTGGTGGCTCAGCCTCGACGACACCGAGCTGCTGGCCGCGTTCCGCGAGTGCTGGGCCCGCTGGTGGATCATGCGACCCGACCTCATCGACCGAGCCACACCCCTCCACAAGTGGGTCGACGACGATAAGCCCGACGCTCGGCGAGCCGCTGCCGTACGAGCCGTCGTCGAGGCCGCGCTCACCAACGGGCTCCTGCACCTGACCGCAAGCGATGACCCCGATCTCCGCTCCACCACCGACGTGATCGGAACCCTGCTCGCCGTCATGCGCTCCGAGGGCGCTCACGATGCACTCGCGGAGATACACACGCCGCCGGACGTCGCCTACCTGATGGCCAGGATGCTGCTCGACGATATGCCGCTTGAGCCCGGCATGAAGTTCGATGAGCCCGCCGGCGGAACCGGTGGCATGTACCGCGCCGCCGTACAGGTCATGCGCGAACGCGGCATCGACCCGCACCAGTTCGGATGGTCGCTGACGGACATCGACCCCCTCGCGGCAGCGGGCGCCGCCGTCAACGCGATCCTCTGGGACCTCGGCCCGCACGTACTCATCAGGTGCGGCGACACCCTGCACGAAGGCAACGTGCCCGCCAGAGCCGCTCGGGAGGCATTGGAGTCCCTCGAACGGCGCGATCGACTGCACTCGCAGGCCGTCTTCCTCGCGGCCATCCAGAAGGTCGAAGCTCTGGTACGCGATGTAGCGGCCTGACCTGCGGAAATCTTCTTAGGCGATCTTGAACTCTCCCTTGAATGCATATAGAATAGAACCGGAAGGGGAGGGGAGTCATGGAAGAGCCACCGTTCACATTCCCGTACTGCCGCAGCCACGACGTCCGGTGCCCGGAGCCGGGCTGCGGCGCATGCGCCTGCGACCACTGCTTCGACTGCGGAGCCTGCCCTACCGAGGCATGCGACCACGACTCCTAGCAGGCGGCCACCAACGGCCCCGTCACTCGGCGGGGCCAGCCGGCGGCCCACCACGACTTCCACAACACATCACGACTGGAGCGCAGATGACCTACAAGAAGGGCGACCGCATCGCCCTCGTACACACCACCGACTCGCACACCGACCTCAAGCTCGACGACGAAGGCACCGTCCACCGGTTCGACGCCAACCTCTCCATCCTCTCGGTGAACTGGGACAGCGGCTCCACCCTCTCGATGCTCCTCGACGACGGCGACGAAGTACGTCCCGCGTAGCTACACCGGGCCCGCCCCGGCAGGGGCGGGCCCCGCTTCACCCGCAGACCTCTTGGAGAACGACACATGCTCATTACCGACGCCGCAGTCCGAGAAGCCGCGGCCAACCTCGCCCAAAGCCTCGGCGGCGACTGGGCGATCGACACCGCAGCGCCCGCCGACGGCGCAGCCCACCTCGTCTACAGCGACGGACGAGGCATCAGCTTCCGCCCCATCTTCGGCGGCACCACCGTCCAACTCTGGATCACCGGCAGCGCCGTCTCTCCGCTCCCCGAGGGCGCCACCCTGGCCGACCAGGCCCTCCACGAAGCGCACGTCGCTGCGCGCCTTCCTGAGGGGCACCGCTACAACCAGTCGACCACCCTCGTCACCGAGGCGGATGAGGACCCCGAACGCATCATCCTGCGCACCCTCGAAGACACCCTTCTCCCCGCCTTCGAATACAAACCCCGCTACGTCGGCCACCGGCCGTGGATAGACCTCTTCGACAACGCCCTCGCCGCAGCGACCGCCGAACGGGAAGCCCCGTCAGTCGTCGATGATCACGGCCATGACCACGAGATCAAGGTCGAGCCGCCCCCGCAGGAAGGCGTCGAGCCCAACGCCAAGGCTGAGTCGCACGTCTACCCGGAGCCGGCCGGGGGCGGCGAAGAGGCGCCGGCCGATGAGCCGGCGGTGCTGAAGCAGGCATTCGAGGAGGCTCCGAGCCCCGAACCGCAGACCGAGCCCGAAGCCGCCCCAGAACCGACGTCCGACGACACCAGCAACCGCAACGACACGACTGACCAGCCCGTTTCAGAGCCGAACCCCGCCACCAGCCGTCGTCCCCGCAAGCGAAATCCGAAGCACCGCACGACGGCCAGCGCCACCGAGTCAACGTCGTGACTCGATCGAGGGGCGCGGCCATACGTCGCGCCCTTCCCCGAGCGCCATCCGCCATGAGCTCGAGAGGCAGTGGCCACTGATGCCCAGTGCGCAATGACCGACTTGCTCCACGACGCCGTCAAAGTCCGCGAGGTCTCGCCTCCGAGGCCGCCGCAGTCAGCCGCCTTGAGAGCCCACACCAGACATGAAAGATCAGCCATGAGCGCCGCCTCCAACCCGCCGATTCCCAACCCCCGTCAGTCCAACGGCTTCCTCGTCACCGTCAGCCTGCCGTCCCTGGTCACAGCAGCTCGCCTCCGCCGAGGTGACGTCTTCGCACTCCCAGATAACCCCAACGAGCAGTTGAAGATTGCGGCCATTGCGCCCCATCCGGAACTGAGCTCACGGTTGATCATCACTTCCACCGACAAGACGGCCCAGTTCACGTTGCACGTTGACGAGGCCGTACACCCCATGTACATGCCGCGTACCATCCAGGTCACGTGCCAGCTGTGCGACACGGACGCTATGACAGACCTCGACCTTGTCGCTCAGGGAGAGCCAAGGTCCTGGGTTTGTAACCGCCACTAGCCAGAGGATCCGCGCCCGGGACGGCCGCCACAGTAGCCGTCCCGGGTACGTCGAAAGCCAAACGCTAACCGTGATCGACAACAGCGGGCGGAGGCGCTTCGTGGTAGGCCGTGGGCCGACAGAACCCAATTAGTTCGGTCGGCGTTTTCCCTTCGTGCCTATCGCGGAGGCTTCCGCCGCTACCCTCCGCTTGTCGTTCGGTTGTGTGAGGGCGTGATCATGGTGCAGCGGACATGGAGCAGCGATCGCAGACTGACCGCGATCAGCAGAGCAAATCTCTCCGTCCCGGCGCGACAGGCCGTGGTTGATAAGCAGGTGCGTCCCGGGCTCACCGTTCTTGACTACGGCTGTGGCCGTGGGGGCGATGTGCGCGCTCTCCAGCAGCTGGATTGCCAAGCAGTCGGCTGGGATCCGTTCTATCAAGCCGACACGAGGCTGGAGCCAGCGGACGTCGTGCTCCTCACTTACGTCCTCAACGTCATCGAAGACTTGCAAGAGCGCCGCAAAACACTCAAGGAGGCATGGGACCTCGCCGGTACCGTCCTCGTCGCCTCCGCACGACTGACCTGGGAGAAGTCGAAGGTCAGGGGAGAGGCATTTGGTGACGGCCTGCTCACCAGCCGACAGACGTTCCAACACCTCTTCGGGGCAAACGAGCTGCGAGCGTACGTCGAACAAGTGACGGGCGTACGGACAGTCTCCGCAGCACCAGGCATTGTTTATGCCTTCAAAGATGAGAGAGCACGGCTCAGTTACCTTGCTCGACGGATCGTTCCTGATGCGGAGTGGCTTGCATCTGAGGACACGACCTCAGCGATCGCATCGGTCGTTGATTACGTCGAACGTCGCGGGCGGCTGCCCCGCATCGAAGAAGTTCCCGAGCCGATGTCCGAGTTGCTCAGCCACCTGCGCCCCAACGAAGTGCGTCGGCTCGCACGGGACTCTGCCGACTCCAGCAAGGTCGAGGAAGGCGGAAAGCGAACCACGCTCAACACCCTGCTCTTCCTTGCCGTCGAACTCTTCAACGGCCGCGGCCCCTTCAGTAGTCTCCCACTGAGCGTCCAACTCGACGTCCGTACCTTCTTCTCCTCCTACAAGGAAGCCTGCCAGCGATCCGACCGGCTCCTGCTCAAGCTGCGTGACGACACGTACATCCGCGGAGCTATGAGCGCCTCCGCGGTGGGAAAGCTGACCCCGACCGCTCTCTACGTCCACCAGCGAGCCCTCGAGCGGATGCCCACAGTGCTGCGCCTCTACGAGCACTGCGCCTCGATTGCCGCCGGCCGCCCGCAGGAATGGACCCTGGCCAAGCTTCGTCACCAGGGCCGGGCGGTGAGCTGGCTGGACTACCCGGACTTTGACACCGACCCACATCCACGGACGCTGTCCTCCTACCACGTGGACCTGAAGACGCTGGAGACGTCCTTCACCTCATACGCGGACTCCTTGAACCGGCCTCTACTCCACCGCAAGCACGAGTTCCTGGCTGCAGATGATCCGGATGCCGATCGGTACAAGCGGCTCACGGCAGCGGAGGCGAAGGCAGGTCTGTACGAGCACCCTCACCTCATCGGCACGGAGAATGGCTGGGAGGCTGAACTGGTCCGCTGCGGGCGCGCACTCCGTGGTCACCGGTTGGTGCGCCGCCCGACAGACTGACCGATCACGAAGCGTCGGACTGCATGTGCGCGACCAAGGCCGCCAACGCATCGACATCCAGGTCTGATGCTTGGTCTGGGAACCAGGACAGCCGGAGACCGTTTGATGCCGACTCTTCCGGCAGGCCCATGGCGGTTAGAACGTGGCTGGGCGTATAAGAGGCGCTCGTGCACGCGGAGCCGGTCGCTACGGCAACCTGTTCCTTCAGGAGGACGATGAGAGCCTCGGCGTCCACGCCGTCGAATGACAGGTTGAGAATGTGCGGGACCACATGATCCTGGTCGCCGTTGATGCGGAACCGAGTCTTCGCAAGCGCGTCCAGGAGACGGCTACGGAGTTCCGCCGCGCTCTTGTTCCACTGCGCGTGTTCTTTCTGGAAGATCCGCGCCGCCTCGGCCAGCCCCATGATCAAGGGCACAGGCAACGTTCCTGGCCTCAGCCCCCGCTCTTGACCACCACCGAACATGATCGGCTGGAGAGGCAGCTCATCCCAGCCCTGATGCCGGGCCACCAGCATCCCGACCCCCTTGGGAGCGCCGATCTTGTGGCCACTGACACTGATCAAGTCGATCGGCGCGGTGAGGTCCTGTGACAGCTTCCCGTACCCCTGGGCCGCATCCACATGGAGGTACGTCGGGGTGTCGCGGAGCCGCTCAGCGAGCTCGACCACCGGCTGGACGACGCCTGTCTCGTTGTTGACGTGCATGAGCGAGACGAGGAGGGTGTCCGGGCGCAGCCGTTCCAACACCGCGTCTACAGAGACACGCCCGGACAAACCCGGCTCGATGAAATCCACCTCGAAGCCGCGAGACTGCAGGTGCTCCAACGGCTCGATGACCGCCTTGTGTTCAATCGCCGAAGTGATGATGTGACGCTGGCCACTCTGCGCGCCGTGGGGAGCAAGACCGAGCAGCGCGATGTTGTTGCTCTCAGTAGCACCACTCGTGAAGATCAACTCATCTGGTTCGGCGCCGAAAGTGCTGGCCAGATACTGGCGCGACTGCTGCACGCCGCGCTTCGCACGGCTGCCGTACTCGTGCGTTCGACTCCCTGCGTTCCCGAAGTCTTCGGTCATCCAGTGCAGGACGACCTCCGCCACACGCGGGTCGACACGCGTCGTCGCTGCCGCATCGAGATACGTCACCACTAGCCCCACCACACCTCTGTGCGTTAATCCAGCACACCCTGTACGTCTTATACCTGACGTACGATACCGTTGCGTAGGTGGGATCACCGTCATCTTCGCAACTCGTTGACACCGCCACGTCCTCCGGCTTTGAGTACATCTTTCCAGCCATCCGGGGCATCCAGGCGGGACGCGAGTTCTACGTGTCCATGTGTCCGCTCCGCCTCATCCCGAAGATCTTCCTCTTCGACGAAGATGAGCTGGCGCCTGAAGTCCGGGCTCAACGAGTCTTGAACAAGGGGCGCCTCCCAGCCCTTACCCGGTACATCGTGGACAATCCGGACGATTACGTCTTCAGTGCGCTCACCGCCTCCGTAGATGGCGACATGCAGTTCGAGAGCATCTCCGACACCGGGGTTGGAATGCGCGCCGGCAAGATCCGCATCCCGATGGCTGCCCGCTTCCTCATCAACGACGGACAGCACCGCCGGGCAGCCATCGAGGCTGCCCTCAAGGAGAACCCCGACCTCGGCGAGGAAACCATCGCCGTGGTGTTCTTCCACGACTCGGGGCTCGCTCGGTGCCAGCAGATGTTCGCCGACCTCAACCGACATGCCGTGCGGCCGCCACGCTCCATCGGAGTGCTCTACGACCACCGCGACGACTTGGCGATCATCGCTCGGCTCCTGGCCATGAAGTGCCCCACGTTCAAGGGGCACGTAGAGATGGAGAACAGCACCCTCTCTCAGCGGTCCCGGAAGCTCTTCACGCTCAGCTCTGTCTACTACGCGACTCAGTCCCTCCTCCAAGGACTGGAGATCAAGAAGGAGAAAGCGCAGGAGCTGGCCGAAGAGTATTGGGAAGCGGTCGACGAAGTCATCCCAGAGTGGGACATGGTGCGTCGTCGCGAGCTGGCAGCCTCCGAGGTACGCCGCGACTACCTCCACAGCCATGGCATCGCCCTTCATGCCATCGGTCGGATCGGCAACACCCTTCTGCGAAGCTCGGATGCTCCCAAGGTGTGGAAGCCGAAGCTCGTCCGGTTGCGGTCGGTGGACTGGACACGGACCAACTCCGACTGGGAGGGGCGCGCGCTCATTGGCGGACGTGTGTCGAAGAGTCACCAGAACCTGACTTTGACCGTGAACTATCTCCGTCAGCACATGAAGCTCCGGCTGAGCCCCGAAGAGCAGCGTGTAGAAGACGCCTACCTGCGAGGAGACGCATGAGCACCCCGACACGGTCCGCCCCGTTCCAGGGGAGGACCCTCTCCGAAGTCGTGAACGAGCTGACGGAGGAGATCCGCGAGCTCTACACCGCGGACGAGGTGCCCTGGGTCATCGGATACAGCGGTGGCAAAGACTCCACCGCGGTGCTCCAGCTCGTCTGGCTCGCTCTGAAGGGCCTGCCAGTTGAGCAGCGCACCAAGCCGGTTCACGTCATCAGTACGGACACGCTGGTTGAGAACCCGGTGGTTGCTGCGTGGGTCAGCCAGTCGCTCGACACTATGCGCAAGGCTGCCGAAGAGCAGAGCCTCCCGATCGAACCGCATCGGCTCATCCCGAAGGTCGAAGACACCTTCTGGGTGAACCTGATCGGTCGCGGCTACCCGGCCCCTCGCCCGAAGTTCCGCTGGTGCACGGAGCGGATGAAGATCAAGCCGTCCAATAAGTTCATTCGCAACGTGGTCCGCCGGCACGGTGAAGCCATCCTCGTACTCGGCATCCGCAAGGCCGAGAGCCAGGCACGCGCACGAGCCATGGCCAAGCACGAGAAGGGCCGCGTACGGGACCGTCTCTCGCCGAACGGCAACCTGCCCAACTCGCTTGTCTACAGCCCCGTCGAGGCATGGACCAACGACGAGGTCTGGATGTTCCTCATGCAGCAGTCCAACCCTTGGGGACACAAGAACAAGGACTTGCTGACCATGTACCAGGGGGCCTCCAGCGATTCAGAGTGCCCTTTGGTCGTTGACGACACCACGCCGTCTTGTGGCGACAGCCGCTTCGGCTGCTGGACCTGCACCCTTGTGGATCAAGACAAGTCGATGACTGCCATGATCCAGAACGACGGGGAGAAGAAGTGGATGCGACCGCTCCTTGCCCTCCGTAACGAGCTCGACGATGTCTCGAAGGAAAAGGACACCCGCGACTTCCGGCGGATGAACGGTCGGGTCGACCTGTTCAACGACCGAGTCATTCCGGGGCCGTACACCCAGAGCGCGCGTGAGGCGTGGCTGCGTAAGTTGCTCGATGCTCAGGCGCACGTGCGGAAGAACGCACCGGCCGACATGAGCAATATCGAGCTGATCACGATGGAAGAACTACACGAGATCCGCCGCCTCTGGGTCTTCGAGAAGCATGAGGTCGAGGACTCGCTGCCCCGCATCTACGAGGCAGCCACAGGCGAGCCGTTCCCGGGTGCGCCTCTGGATGAACAGCTTGTCATCCGTGCTGACGAGATTGGCCTACTGCGGGAAGTCTGCGGAGACGACGAGATCCACTTCAACATGATCCGAGAGTTGCTGGCTGTTGAGCGGCAGTATCGGACCAAGGCACGCCGCAAGGGGCTCTTCGAGTCTCTTGAGGCGGTGGTCAAGAAGGGGTTCTACGAGAACGCGGACGACGCACTCGACTTCGCCATGCGGAAGAGGGAACTTCGCGAGAACGGCACTCTGAACGACCCTGAGCCTCAGGCCATGACGCTGGACGAAAAGACGAACGATGCTACTGCATAAGATCACCCTGCAAGATTTTGGCGCATACCAAGGCGAGCAGCAGTTGGACTTGCGCACGCAGCCGGGGCGGCCAATCGTCCTGATCGGCGGCTTGAATGGCTGCGGCAAGACCACACTCCTTGACGCCATCCAACTGGTTCTCTACGGCCCAAAGGCAGAGTGCAGCGGACGCGGAACCCGCGGCTACAACGACTATCTCGAGCAGTGCATCAATCGGAAGGCTGACCGATCCTCCGGAGCCGCCATCACTCTGGAGTTCACCATCAGCGTGGAGGCGGAAGAACGCCACTACAAGGTGGTCAGGAACTGGTACTTCACCGGAAGTAAGACGCTCAAGGAATTCCTCACCGTCAAGGTGGACGGACAGTTCAGTCGTACAGTAACGGAGAGCTGGCCTGACCATGTCGAGACCATCCTCCCTATCGACGTTGCCTCGCTGTTCTTCTTTGACGGAGAACGAGTAGAGCAGCTTGCAGATCCGGAGCGGGCCGCCAAGGTGATTGAGTCGGCCGTCCAGTCGCTGATGGGCGTTGGCACGGTGGAACGTCTCCGAAACGACCTCAAAGCTCTCCAGAATCGGCAGCAACTTTCCGGGCAACAGCAAGAGTTCCTCGATAAGATCCACTCGCTGCAACAGGAGCTGGCCCAGGCCAGCCAGGTCGTCTCGGACAGTGCCCAGAAGTTGGCAGGCTTCACTTCGCAACTCGACGTGTGCAAGAAGGATCTGCGCACGGCCGAGCAAGACTTTGCGCGGGCCGGCGGTAAGGCCTTCGAACAGAGAAAGGAACTCGAAGCCGAGCGTGCCCGCATTGATGAGCTGGCTAAGGCGACGGACAAGGCGCTAGTCGCCGTGGCAGAAGGGCCCTTGCCGCTCCTGCTGCTCCAGAAACAACTCGCTGGCGTCAAGGAGCAGGCGCGGTTGGAGCGGGAAGCTGACGATGCCTCTCGTGTCGTCGGCGTTCTCGAGGAGCGAGACGAGTGGCTCATCCAGCAGCTCACCGAGTCGCTGCCAGCCGCCGCCCGCACGGCCCTCAAGAAGAAGTTGATGAATGATCGCCGGAAGCGGGCAGCTGCAGCCGATCTCGACCAGGCGCTGGGTCTTCCGCACGACGCCCTGATGCAGTTGTCGGCACTGGATCAGGCCCTTGTCAGCGACTCCGCCCGAGCCCGTGACCTGCTGCGAGAAGCCGCTGATATCGCTGAGCGACTGGAATCGGCAGATCAGCAACTCGGCGCTGTCCCCGAAGAGCAACTCATCGAGCACCTCATGGTCCAGCGCAAGGCGGCGATGGACAAAGTCGCGGTCGCGCAAGCCCAGGTGCAGCGTGGGGAAGCCCTCGTTGCAGAGGCGACTAGCCGTGAGGCACGCCTCGCTGCCGAGTTGAAGAGGGCACAGCGCGGCCGTACCGAAGTTGAGTGGCAGTCAGAGGTACTTAAGCGAGTCGACAAGTACTCCGACAAGGCTCGCCACACTCTTGAGAAGTTCGGCGCTGTACTTCTGGCCCGGCATATCAAGAGCGTGGAAGTCGCAGTCCTCAAGAGCTTCAACAAGCTCATGCGGAAGCAGGGCCTCATCCGTGACATCCGGATCGACACAGACAAGTTCACACTCCAGCTGACCGACTCCGAGGGCGAACCCGTAGACCCCGGGAGGCTGAGCGCCGGCGAGAGGCAACTCCTGGCCGTCTCTCTCCTCTGGGGCCTTGCTACGTCCGCGGGTAACCGACTGCCGAGCATTATCGACACTCCTCTCGGGCGTCTGGACAGCCGGCACCGTCAGCACCTCGTCGACCGCTACTTCCCTCAAGCTGGTCGCCAGGTCTTGCTCCTGTCCACGGACGAGGAGATCGATGAGAACCTTCTGGGCCGCCTGAAGCCGTACCTCGCCCACACCTACACCCTCGTTCACGACGACAAGACGTTCACCACCACCGTTGAACCCGGTTACTGGTGGACCGCAGGAGCAGCGCATGTCGCTTGAGACCATCCGCCTCTCGCAGACGGCTAGAGATCAACTTGTGTGGCTCAAGCGCAATACAGGAATCGCTCATTGGAACGTCCTGTGCCGTTGGGCGCTTGCGCTCTCTCTGCAAGATGATTCGACACCGCTCGTCAAGGAAATCGTCACCGATTCCAACGTGGAGATGAGCTGGCGGACCTTCGCAGGCTCCTACGGTGACATCTACCTCGCGCTGCTCAAGCAGCGATGCATCGCCGATGGTGAAGAACCGTCCGACGAAGCCGTGTCCCGAACGCTCATCGTTCACATCCACCGCGGCGTTGGCTACCTTCATGGCCGACGGGAGCTCAAGAGCATCAGCGACTTCGTCAAGTTGGCTGTGGCCTGATTTGCAAGATGCCCCGGTGGAGACGACGTTGATCGTCTCCACCGGGGCATCTGCATCAGCTAGTCGACTACCTGACGCTCAGAGAACGTCCTTGATCTTGTTGAGGTAGAGCTCCGCGAAGCCGCCCCACTGCTTCCTCAGCTGCCCGTACTGATCATTCGGGGTGTCGTGCATCGACTCGGCCTTGGCGTAGGCGACGAGCAGCAGTGTGATCGCTTCGATCGCGCGACGAGCAGTTGACTGCAGGGACGGCGCGCTCGCCGTGCTGGCGTCCTTGGACAGCGCGTGGAGCGGCTCGTACATCTCCCGGTAGAAGGCATGCCGCTGGTTCAGCCGGATGATCGTCTGATCCCCGAGGTGGGTGAGCTCGATGAGCTGATCGCCGGGGAAGCTGACAGTCTCGATCACGAACGGCAGGTCCTTGATCTCCTGGACGTACGCGGCCTCCTCCTCTTCGGTCGAGTTCCGACCCGCGTCCTGCGCAAGGTCGGCGTACTCCCTGTCGCGCTCGGCGGGCGTGGGTACGGCCTTGACCCGGCCCTTGGGCATCGTGCGATCTACGTCCTTCACCGCCTTGGCGAGGGGGGCGTGTTCGCCGGACTTCACTGCCTCCTTCCGGTCGTCTTCGCCCCACACGCGGTGGAGCTCTTCACGCGCCTTGGGGATGACGGTGCGAGCCAAGTCGCGCAGAGTCTTGCGAAGTTCATCCGCAGGGACCGCTCCGCGCTTCACGTTGCGGACGCCCATCAGGCGGTCAAGCTCGGGGGTGAAGTACACCTCGAATCCGATGAACCTGTCCGGCGTCAGGATCCCCTCGGGAAAGAGACGCGCGACAGGGGTATAGCTGATCTCGCGGTCCAGCCGCATGAAGCTGATTGCGCCTTCGTTCTCAGGCAGCCGCAGCTTCTTGGCCAGGGCGTCACCACCCAGCCCCTTGGCCCGCAGCACCTCACGCGGGGCAAGGGTGATGACGACCCGAATCTTGTGAGTGGTTCCCTGCACCTTCACATCGCCATTGAAGAAGACCTGGCCGGGAAAGTGAGTGGCCTCCGTCCCCGCCTTCCGCGGCGTGCCCTCGCTGCGGGCCACTTCCTCGGTCAGGACCTGGTCCACCCAGGTGCCCTTGCGCAGGAAGGTCGGGTCGTGCGGCACGAGGTCCGTGTGATCGACCGTGATCTTGATGCCGCCGCAGAGGAAGTCACGGAAGATCCGGGACAGTTCCTTGTTCATCTCGTTGCGGATGTGGTCCGGCGTGCTTCGGCCATGCCCATCGGAAACCCGGTCGATCTTCGACCACAGAACGAGCGTGCCCGTGCCTTCCGGGAAGTACGGCACCAGATGGGCTGGCAGGGGCTCGTCATCCGGCGGGTTGATGCCGATTTTCTCGCCCCGCTTCTCTGCCTCAAGGGCGTCGTCCAGGTCGAACTTCACATGCCTGATCGCGTCGCTGCCCGACACACGCGACCACGCCTCGATGCAGGTGCCCACGCTGAGGCCGGCGAGCTTGGCTCCGACGCCGAACTTGCCGATCGTCTTGTCGGACATGAAGCGCGTGGAGAAGCCGAGTTGCAAGTAGTGGTGGAGGGTCTTGTCGTCCATGCCCTCGCCGTCATCGATGAAGGAGATCTGACTGATCGCCTTCTTGCGACCCTTCATGAACTCCTCGGTCAGAATCTGGATGTGGTTCGCGCGGGCCTCAATGCTGTTGTCGATCACTTCGCCCACTGCGGAGGGGAAGTTGTGGCCGGACTCACGGAGGCTGAGCAGGGCCTGGCCGGAGAGGACGACCGGGATGGCGCCCTCGACGATATCGTTCATGGTGATCTCCTGGTCTGCGGGGTGCTGGGTGAGGGAAGAGCCCGGCGCAGCGCGCGCTCGATTTCGGTTTCGGGGCAGAAGGGGCAGCGTCGGCCCGTTCCTGTGGGGCTTGCGGGATGGATCTGGTTCGTGATCGGGGTGCTCGTAGAGAGGCACCGGTGGTACCAGGCGGACTCAATGGAGTAGGCCTGTTGGCAGTTGGCGGTCGGTGCAGCTACAAAGTGCGTGGCACGGCCGCGGAGTGGATGGCGGGTGAGCCGTCGGCGGAGGCAGGTGTCCGATCGGCCGACGTACAGGGGTGTGGTTTGCCCCTGCTCGTGACGCAGAAGGAGGTATGCGCCGATCGTTCCTGCGGGGATCTGCAGGTTCACGATGCTCCGGGTGAACCGGAGGGCAACGCTTCCGTTGCCCTCGTACGGCTCACCGAGACTTACTGAAACCCCCTGAGGGCGCCCGGTCACGCCGTGGCGCTGATCAGGGTCTTCGCGTGTTCCCGCAGCGCACGCCGGGTTCGCTCAACGGTCGCCACGGACACCCCCGTCTGCTTCGCGGAGTCGGAGACGGTCATCGTGTCGAGCATGCCCTGGAGGCAAGCAAGGCCATGAGCCCCGAGCGTGGAGGCAAAGCCTCGCAGCTCCTGCAGCATTTCTGCGGCGATGACCCGTGCCTCAGGGGTGTCATGGGTGACCATCTCAGCCGCCAGCGCGCCGTCTGCAGCGGTGGTGCACACGCGGCGACGGGCAGCGTCAGGAAGGGGCCGACAGGCGGCATTCTGACGGGCGGTGGCCTGCGAGCGGCGGATGGTGCGACGTGCGTCCCTGATGACGTTCCGGCACAGAAGATCAGGGGTCTCGGCTGCACGCTTGTGGCCGAGAGTGAGATTCAGCGCGGTGTCGATGACGTCGAGGAACTCGCTGTCCCACGCCCTCTTCTTGTTCCTCTCGTGCAGACGGCGCATCGTCTCAAAGCGCACGTCGTTGAGCTGGAGCATCAAAGCCCCTTCCCGGGTGCCCGGCTGCTGTAGGCCGGACCCACTCAGTTGTGACCCGCTCGCCCTTTGGCCGTCGTCGCCATGCGGTCGACTTCGGCATGAGCAGGTTTCTAAACTGTAGAGCCCGCCACCGACAGTCCGTGGCAGAAGGCTCACATCTCTTAGGGGACAGGTTTGCGGCACAACCCCTCACGCATGCCGCGGAGTTACTCGTCCGATCGGTATCAGCGCAGGCCGGACTGCACGAGGTAGTGAAACGTGCTCGAAGGCTGCCTCACTGCTGTTCCCACCAGGTAGCGTTGGGCGCATCTTGGATCATGCCGCTCTGGAGGCCCCTGCGTGAATGCGAAGTCGATCACCTACACGTACCCAGCACACATCACGCAGCAGACGCCGTCAGGCAAGCCGCTGGTCTTCTTCGCGGCGCCGGCTACGCAGATCGACCAGTGGGTCGGGGTACCTCAGCGCAGCCGTCTCGACGACGAGGAGACGATCGGCTTCCAACGGCAGGAGAACAAGACCCGTATCCGGGAACTGTCGAGCTTTTACCACGACGAACGCAACATCGTGCAGAACCCGCTCCTGGCGGCACCCCAGAGCGCGACCTCCGTGACCTTCAAGGCGCTCGACGGAAACCCCGACTTCGGCACGATCGAGATCGTGAGCGAGGACTTCAGCGACACCTCGCTGCTGGAGCTGATGAACCAGGTTGTAGCCGGTCTCGAGTCCAGGGTCCCCGACCTCAAGGACGCGCCGCTAGACCAGGAGCGCCTCTCGTCGATCATGGACAGGGGGCGCAAGGAACACGGGCTCGACGTCGTAGTGGATGAGGACGATGAGGACGAAGACGGAGCAGAAGAGAACGGCGGGAACGGTGACGACGCCGACGCCGCCAGCGTACTGCTCACCGATGAAACCCACCTGATCGACTTCTACACCGAGTTGAAGGGCCGCATCAAGGTCCTCGAAGCCCTGGACCCGGACGTGAAGCCCCAGAGGATCCTCGGCTTCGACCGCAACGCGATGATCAGTTACCTCAAGCCGATCATGCTTGTCGACGGTCAGCATCGCCTGAAGGGCGCTGTGTTGGCAGCCCAGACCTTCGCGAAGGGCGGGGAGGGCGAAGCGTTTTTGCTCGAAGCGGCGGAGAGCGGGAAAGACCCAGCAGAGGCCAAGGCGGAGTTCATCGCACTCCACGCCCGGCGTCTGCCCGTTTCCCTCCTGTTGGACCCGAGCCCGAGCGAGCACGTCTTCCAGTTTGTAGTGGTGAACCAGAAGGCCACCCCGATGGGCAAGGCACTGCTGGGAACGATCGTGTCCACCAGTTTGAGTAAGGACGAACTGGAGCCCGTCGCGCAACGGCTCAAGAACGCCGGCATCAAGCTCGACGACTCTCAGGCCATCGCCTACCTCACGCGCGCGGAGGAGAGCCCGTTCAAGAACTTTGTACAGACGGGCATCACGGGCGCCACCGGAGACCGAACCACCTCGCTGCAGTGGCCAGTCCTCAAGGGGCTCGTGGGAGTCTTCCGCGAGCTCTCTGGAGGCAAGATCTACGGGCAGAAGACCGACTGGGCACGAGTCTGGGGTAAGAACCACCTCGACGACAGCGCCTTCGTTGCGGCCTTTGACACCCACGAAGAGAAGTTGGCGGAGTGGGCCCGTCCGGATGGGCCGTGGCGGGAAGTCTTCATCAGGTTCTACTCGAACATCCGGGAAAAGTTCGGAGCTGACGACCCCGAGGCATCCAATGCCTGGGGCACGACCCGCAGTAACCTCTACAATAAGGTCAGCCTCACGATCTTGGCGGCCGACTACTTCGAATTCCTGCGTATGCAGAAAAAAACTCTGCACAGCGTCGCAGATGTGGACTCCACCATGGAGGACTGGCTCGAAGGCGTGAATACTGCCTACTTCAACCGGAACTGGAAGGTTGAGAAGAAAGACACGCCACTCATCCGCAGAACTTGGGCCCGTCTCTGGAACGAGTACCGGAAAAACCCTGAGTCCCTGCCCAAGGAGGGCGAATACAACCCCACCACTGGGGCGTGATGCAACCGCAGGAGGTCGGCGACTTCTTCGCCGAGATCAAAAACGCCTTGGACAGTAACTGGTCGGACGAGGCTCTGAAATCCCTCTCGAAACACACCGTGCCAGAGGTCGTGTCCGGAAATCATGGCTGGCTTCTGCGCGGAGACCTGTCAACGATGTGGGGGAGATGGTTCATCGAGAGTCTGGTGGACCTAGCGCCATACGAGCTGAACACCGAACTCAGCATTGGGCACCTACACGTACCCATACTCGCCTACTTCAATTCCGTGAGCCCGCAAGTCCCTCTGGACGAGCGACAAAAGTACGCGCGGGTGCTAACGAGATTTGCTTGGCAGCTAGTAACCGCCAGAAGAGGGCGCAAGCGTTCCGCGATAGGCTTGGCCCTGCGTGAGGAACTGTGGGCCGTGGCGCAACCGGAACCGCGCTGCTACCTCTGTGGCTATCAGTTTGGTGATCACGCACGGGACAGATTTCTTGTAGGGGCTACGGAAATGCCGCCTGCTCCTCCGCTGGTCGACTTCACACGCCCGCGGGGGATGCGTGCCGCTCAGCTTTGTGTCGAGGTGGACCATGTGGTCCCTGTCGCGGAGGGCGGCGCGACGGCTGTTGACAACCTTCGTCTCGCTTGCGGCTGGTGCAACTCAGTGAAAAACCGGTACACGAATATCTACGACACGATTCCCTGGTCTGCGGGAATACTTTCCCATCCGGCACTAGGCCCTGTAACTCGACCTCAGCCGCTGTGGGTTCTACGCACGGTCGCAACACGCAGACGCTGCGAATTCGCAGCAGGGTGCACGGCACGGATTGAAGGCGCCGAACTCTTCGCTGGGCCGAGAAATCAGGGCGGCGCTCTGACTCCGGTCAATGTCGCAGTTTACTGTGAGCAGCACGACCCATGGCACCTCGACAGGTGGATTGGCCCCAAACGCTTGGCTGCCGGATTGGCAAACTAGCCCGAAATGATTGAGCTGGGAGGGAGGTCCACTGCCTACGGGGAGGATTCACAGCTGATTGCGGAAGAGCGGCGTGCCTCACCCGCTACCAAAAGCGGGTCCGCAGTCTGTAAGGAAATCGGTCTGCTCGTACCCCTTAACGGGCATCCTCATGCGGCAATGAGCTGCGCAGTCGCGCTCCTAGGCTCTCTCGTTGCGCGCACCGCCTGGAAGTGTTTCGGGTACGCACAAGTCTCCAGCAGTGGCTAAATTGACGCTTCGCCCCATTAGCTGGAGGTGATTGCCCCTCAGAAGGAATCCCAAGCGGACCGGTGAACCTCCGGCCCGTACGGACTCCACCCGTTGAGGTAGGGCTTGAGATCGTCAGCCTCGAACGTCAGCCCAGACGGCATAGTCGGTAGCTGCGTCAGCGGGTCGATAGACTCGGCGTAGTCGCGTGCCCATCGGAGCCAGGCACGTGCCGAGTCGACCTCGGAATCTTCTCTCGTCGCAACATTGAGTCTGCGTTCTAGAGCGTCGCAGTACTGGCGGAGCGCGTGCGCTTCCTGCCACTGTTTTGCTTGCTTGCGGAGAATCGTTCCGAGGTGAGCCTCATTGGCCTTTTCCTTGGCGGAATCCATGGCTGCTTCCCAGCGGATCCGACGTTGTTCTTTCGCGCATTCCTCGTCCAACTGCCGCTGTCGATCTTCGACTGCACGGATTTCCAGTTCCTCGAGAGCAAACCCGAGGACGTCCTCCAGTTTCGACCGCTTTCGGTCGCCCCATTGATGCCGCCGCTTGGATCGGCTATACCCGATGTCCAGAGCGAGCTGCTGAGAGCGATTAGGGTCAGTGGATTGGGGAAACTCCTGCTTGATGGTGGCGGTGTAGGTGAATCCGCCAATGACGATCTCCAGAGCCCCCTCCCGACAGCTCGCTGGGAAGTATCTGCCGTTGTAGTAGTGCGCTGAACGGCGATCGCTGTCAGGCACCGAGGGCTGGTGCACCTTGTATTTTCGCCGTTCAGCCTCCACAGCGAGCCCCTGGAGTAGCAGCAGAGCGCGGCGACGCAGGGCGGGCGGCATAAGAAGCCGGCGCTCACTGTCTCGCAACCCGGCCACGATGCGGTGCGGTGAGCGCAACTGCGTCGGTACCGGAACTCGCGGAGTGTCTTCCAGGGGCGTCCGCCCAGAGTTGGCATGTGGACCATCTACTAACGAGATCTGCAGGTCGCGGGCAGCGTTCCATAGCCGCTGTTTCTCGATGCGCTTGCCCTGCGGAATCAGACCGTGCCGCTTGGCAAAGTCGATGACACGTCGCCATTCGGTGATCTCATTCTCGTCAGGCTTCGAGATGATCACGTGGCGTTCAGTAACCAACCGCTCCACGAGCTTGGTGGCTTTTGCCCGGCGCGCTACGGGGATGGGCCGGTCACTGTATGGCGTCCGTGGCTTCTTGTGGGGGGCTGTTCGCTTACTCGCACCGGTCGTCGCCGAAGTTGTCTTGCGGACTTGGCTCCTGGCTGTCCCCGTGACCACCGACGCTGTTGACTGATCAGCTGAAGAGACGCCCAGTGTCGGATGCTCTGGATGATGGCCGTGCTCGAGATAGAACTGACCGGCCTCGGTAACTTGCGTCCGAAACTCCCCCCGCCGGCGGCTGATCGTCACCAGACCGCGGTCGCGTAGAGCGTAGGTTGACCGCCGCATGGTCGGGTCCTGTCCACATGGATCTTCATCGGTGGCAATACGCCTGAGTAGTGTGAGTTGGCGATCATTGAGAGCTTCCCACCGATACATGGTTACAAGTTCACAATGAATCGTGACGGGGCACAACGGTGGTTGACGGCTGGCTGTGACCAGGGATGCCAGAGCTGCTCCGAAACGCGCCCAGCGGTGCTCGACGGTGCCGTGGCCGGGAGCAGTCCACTGCCTTTGGTCTGTAGTCTGTTCGTAGATGTTCTGGCCTGATAACGGCCACAGAAGCTCCGCCCCGAGTGTCGGGGTGGAGCCTCTGCGCGTTGGAAGTGAAATCCGCTGCGCCATGGTTCGACTGCGTCCGCTGAGCTGGAGTGACGTCCGGGATTCCGTGTCGGCAGGTCTCTCATGGAGCGGCAGGGACCAGCGAGGGACCGCAAGGACAGGAATCAACCGACTAGGACCGCGCAAGGCCGACACAGGTGCACGCTTCTGACCTGCAAGAACGCCATGAATCGGCATGGATCGGCAAGGACCGCCAAGATTCCCAATGGACTCATAATCCGTCGGCCGTGGGTTCGAGTCCCACCCGCCCCACTTCAGCAGGTCTCTGACCTGCGGAAACGTTCCTCGTGAGGTGTCGGAGCGTCAACTACCGCTCAGCGGACCGAATCTGCTGCTCGCGAGTTCGACGGCGAGCGACGGGTGGCGGTAGGCATTGCGCTGACCTGCGTTAATGCGCCACAGCGTGGTGGGGGAAGAGCTCAAGGCCCGGGCTTCGATTGAGTCCTCGCAGGCCGTTGCCACGGGCCACCCCGTTCCTCATCGCCGACTGTGCGGCTGTGGAGGCTCTACTGCCTGAGGTCGATCGTGCGGACCGGCTGTCCCGTGGTGCGGGCGATGGTGTCGAAGTCGTGGTCGCAGTGGAGCAGTGTGAGCCCCGCTTCCTCGGCGGCGGCAGCCACGAGGAGGTCGACGGGGCCCGCGCTGCGGTGCTCACCCTTGGCGGTCAGCTGTTCCTGGACGACGCGGGAGCGGCGGTAGACGCCGTCCGGCATGGGGCACCAGACGTAGTGGGCGTCGAGCGCCGCCTTCACACGCGTACGGTCTGCGGCCGAACGGGCTGAGTAGAGGACCTCGAGTTCGGTGATGTCGCAGATCGCGACGAGGCCGGCGCCGATCCTGTCATCCCAGTCGGCCGTGTTCTGGCGGAGCAGGACGCGGGCGAGCGCGGAGGTGTCGATGAGGTAGTCGGCGACGGTCACTCATGCGCTCCGGGTGTCGGAGGCGGCGTCGGCTGTGCTCGTGGGCCGGTACTTGCTCTTGTCCAGGAGGAGTTCCATGTCGAGCGCACCGTCGGTCACCAGCTCGCGGGCTTCGTCGAGCGCGCGCAGACGCCGGTAACGGGCCGTGACTTCCCGCAGGGCGGTGTTGATGGTCTCGCGCTTGGTGGTGGTGCCGAGTTCCTTGGCCGCTTCTTCCAAGGCCTCGTCGTCGAGGTCGATCACGGTGCGACTCATGGGTGCCCTCCTGTGTATATCAACCGGAGTATACCAAGGTACAAGATCTTTTGTATATAGGTCCGTCGTGGGAAGGCAGCAGATGTCCTGGCCTGTCAAAACTGCTATTGAGGCCCCCTCGACAGCGGGGCGAGCCTCAGCCGGTTGGAAGGTCAATCCGCTGCCGACGTCTGTGAGCCGTCCGCCGGGGTGGGGCGTGGAGGGGTCCCACCCCGGTCGGGCCCCATCGGATGTACTTCGCCGGCTTGGTGGCGGCGTTGAGCAGGTACTCCAGGGGCCCGCGGCGGAAGAAGCGGGACCAGATCGCGGCGAACACGATCGCCCCGAGGACGAACATGAGCAGCGGCACCCAGCACTGCTCGGTGCCGGGCCCCGCCCGACCCCGAGCTCGGACAACCAGGACTGTACGACGAAGTGGCCCACGTAGGCGGTCAGGGACATGGTGCCCACGGCGACGACCGGTTTGGCCAGGCGGCTCAGTCGCGGGAGGCGGTCCATCGCCACCGTCGCGCCCACGATCATGAGGATCGCCACTCCCACGCTGCCGATGATGTCGAACGTGGTGCCGCTGTGCGGCCCGGCCGTGAAAGAGCGACGAGGCCGGAAAATGGGGCTCAGCGACCGGGCCGGGCACGGGCGGAATCTACTCGTACAGGCTTCCCGCCCAGCCCGCCTCGTCCGACCGCTACCCCCATCCGCTGTCCTCAATGAGAACCGGTCCGCTGCGGGCCCGTGATGCCTGCGAAGCCCTCGACCGCGAACTGCTGCCCAGGAACATCGAAGGCACCCGCGCCAAGCTGCAACGCTCCGTCAAGCTCGGCATCCTCACCGAGATCGACACCGGCAGCTTCGCCAGGAAAGCAGTGACCGACCAAGGCTCGCGAACAGCCGGGGAAGGGTCATGCCCCGCTGACGGCCGGCCCGCGACCTGAGCCCCTCCCCGCCGGCTCAGCGGGACACTGTCTCCAGCGCCGGGCGGGCGAGGACGCGGTTCAGCCAGGCCAGCAGGTCGCTGACGATCTCCTGTTTGTTGGTCTCGTGGAACAGCTCGTGGCGGGCTTCGGGATAACTGAGACAGGTCACGTCGATGAGGCCGGCCTCGCCGTAGCGTTCGACAAGCAGGTCGCTGAGTGCGAGATCGGCGTTCAGCGGATCGTGATCCCCGACCAGGACGCAGACGGGCAGATCCGCCGGGATGCCCTCGGGCTGGGCAAGTGACGCCGAGGCGATGGTGATGTCAGCCATGCCCTGGGCGTCGAGGCTGAAGCCGCACATGGGGTCGGCGAGGTAGGCGTCGACGGCCGGTTCGTCCCGGCTGAGCCAGTCGAACGGCGTGCGGCTGGGCTGGAACGCCTCGTTGAGCGCGAGCAACGGGTCTCCTCCCTCCGCGGCCTCCCGCGCCTGTGCCGCGAGCATGACGTCGACCGCGGTAGTACCGGCGAGGGCGAGTGCGTCGATCAGGTGGGCGTGGCCCAGGACGTACTGCTGCGCGGCGAAGGAACCGAGGCTGTGTCCGAGCAGCACCAGGGGCAGGCCGGGGTGCTGCTCGCGGACGGTCTCCGACAGGGTGACCATGTCACTGACGAGTCGGTTCCAGCCGTCGTCCCCGAGATGACCGGGCTCGGCGTGCCTGCTCAGTCCGTGTCCGCGGTGATCGTTGGCATAGACGGCGTAGCCCTCAGCGGTCAGTGCTGCCGCGAGTGGGGCATAACGGCCGGCGTGCTCTCCCATGCCGTGGGCGATCTGGACGACGGCTCGCGGGGGGGTCTTCTGCCTCCACTCGTGCACGTGGATCTGGACGCCGTCTTCGCTTTCGAAGGTGAACATCGGGTTCCTTGTCTTGGGTACGCGGGCAGCCCTGAGCGTCCGGCCGAGTTGTACGGGCCGAGTTGTACGGGGTGGGCCGGCCCGAGCGGTTCAGGCTCACGGTGGTTGGCGTGTACGACGGTCGCGGCCGCCCGGGTCAGACGTGCTGCTCGCCGAGGTAGCCGGCGATGATCCGGGACTGGTCGGCCCGGAGTTCCCGGGCCGCGGCGTGCGCGGTGATCTCGCCGTGGGAGAGGACGTAGCCGCGGTCGGCCATGTCGAGGGCGAGGCCGACGTGCTGTTCGACGAGCAGCACCCCGCAGCCGGTGTCGTCGGCATAGCGCCTGACGATGGGCAGCAACTCCTCGACGATGAGGGGTGCCAGACCGAGGCTGAGCTCGTCGAGCAGGAGCAGCTTGGGGCTGCGGGCCAGGGCCCGTCCCATGGCGAGCATCTGCTGCTCGCCGCCGGAGAGCAGTCCTGCCTTGCGGTCCTGGAGGCGGGACAGGGCGGGGAAGTATCGCTGGGCGGCCGCATGGTCGAGGCGCTCGCCCCGGTGACCGAGGCGTAGGTGTTCCGCCACCGTGAGGCCGGAGAAGATGCCTCGTCCTTCCGGAACGTGGGCGATGCCGAGGCGGGCGCGGGTCGCTGCCGGGCTCCTGCCGAGGTCCGTTCCGTTGAAAGTGATCGTGCCGGCAAGGGGGCGCAGCAGCGCGGAGACGGTCTTGAGCGTGGTGGTCTTCCCCGCTCCGTTGGCCCCGAGGAGGGCGACGACCTCTCCCGCGCCCACTTCGAGGTCGATCCCGCGGATGACGGGGGCTCCGTCGTATCCGGCAGTGAGGCCGGCCACCTCCAGGACGGGGGTACTCATGGTGTCTCCGATGTGCTGGTGAGGGCCTTGGCGGAGCCGGCGGTCGACGTGCCGGACGCGGTGGCAGGCTGGACGGCGGATGCCCCGAGGTAGGCGGTCACGACGGCGGGGTCGGTTCGGACCTGTGCCGGTGTCCCGGAGGCGATCACCTTGCCGAACTCCAGGACGACGACGTGGTCGCAGATACCCATCACGAGGCTCATGTCGTGGTCGATGAGGAGCAGCGCCGTTCCGGCCTCGGCGACCGCGCGCAGTCTGCGTCCGAGTTCGGCGCTCTCCGTCGTGTCCAGGCCGGCCGCGGGTTCGTCGAGACAGATGATGCGGGGGCGGGCTGCCAAGGCCCGTGCCACGCCGACGAGTTTGCGTCTGCCCTGGGACAGTTCGTGTGCCGAGGCGTCGGCCAGGTCCTCGAGTCCCAGGGCCGCGAGGGCCTGAGGGACAGCGAGGTTCGGGGACGGGCGGCGGCCGAAGGTCTCGCCGAGCGTGGTCCACCATGTCGAAGGGTCCGCCGTGACCTGGAGGTTCTCCGCGACCGTGAGGTCTTCGAAGAGTTCGCTGCTCTGGAAGGTGCGGGCGAGTCCTCGGCGGGCTCGTACATGGGGCGGCCGTCCCGTCAGGTCCTTGCCGTCCAGTTCCACCTTTCCCCGGGCGCCGACGAGGCCGGTGACCGCGTCCACGAAGGTGGTCTTGCCGGCCCCGTTGGGGCCGATGAGCCCCACGAGTCGGCCCTCGCCGACCTCCAGGGAGACATCGCTGAGTGCGTGGACGCCGCCGTAGCTGACGCCCAACTGCTGGACCGAGAGAACGTTCACGGTGCGACCTCCTTGGCGTCGGCAGTGGTACGGCCGAGGTGGATCTCCGGGGAGCCGACGGCCGACGCGTGGTCGGCCGGTGGTCCGGTCGTGGCCGACGCGCGTCTCGCCCTCTTCGCCGTCCTCCGGCGGTGGGCGGCGCCCGCGATGCCGTCGGGGTTGGCGATCAGCGTCACGATCAGGGAGACGCCGCCGAAGAGCAGGGCCCACGTCCCCTTGATCCCGAACCACTTGTCCAGCGCGTGGGGCAGCAGCGCTTCGGTGGACATCAGCCCCGCGATCACGGCTCCGGACACCATGGTGATGCCGCCGATGTAGGCGAAACCGATCAGGCCGAGGGCGGCCAGTGCGGTGAACCGGGCGGCGCTGACCGAACCGAAGTTGTAGCCATAGAGGGTGCCGGCGGCGCTGGCGATGAAGGAACTGATCGTGAACGCGGCGATCTTCACGGCCCGCACGTCGACACCGGCTGCCGCGGCGGCGCGCTCGTTGGAGCGGACGGCGAGCATCCGCCGGCCGAGTCCGGTGCGCCTGAGATGGGCGACGTACAGTCCGAGGGCGACGGTGACGGTCAGGACGAGGAAGCCGAACATGGGGCTGGGTTCGTTGCCGTCCAGGCCGCGGAAGTCCGCTTTCGGGCCGAGGTCGATCCCGAACAAGCGCGGCGGGGGTACGGACACTCCGGCCGTTCCGCCGAACGAGGTGTTGTTGAACAGCGCCTGTTCCATGGCCAGAGCAGCGGCCAGGGTGACGACGGCCAGGCTCACCCCCCGCACCCGCAGGGCCGAGACGCCCGCGGCCACTCCGAGCAGGGTGGCCAGCACCATCGCGCCGATGGCGGAGAACGGGAACGGGATCCCCCACCCGACCGAGAGGTGGGAGAGGACGAATCCCGCGGTTCCGGAGAGCGCGAGCTGCATCACGGAGATCTGTCCCACGTAGCCGGTGATGACGACGTAGGACAGGACGATGACCATGCCGATCAACGAGTTCGTGAGCGCCTGGCGGAAGTCGAAGGGGAGCACCACCAGTGCGACGGCGGCGACCGTGGCGGATATCAGAGCGGGACGCAGCAGCCGCTCCGGCAAGGGCACCGCGGGCAGCCGCTGTTCGACGAGTTCACCGCGGCGCGGCAGACCGGCACCCCGCACGTACAGGGCGACGACCATCAGGGCGAAGACGAGGAGCTGCTGGAGGCCGGGCATGGCGTTGCCGTTGTCGGTCGGGAACCAGCTCTGCGTGGACAGGTAGTACACGATCGACTGGAGCACTCCGATGAGGATGCCCGCGGTGCAGGCGATCCACAGCGAGGTGAACCCGGCGAAGAGGGCGGCGGCCAGGGCCGGGACCACCTGCAGGGGAAGCGTCATGGAGTCGACCTGGACGATGGGCGCGGCCAGGACACCGAGGAGCCCGGCGACCAGGGCGGCCAGGAGCGTGTTGGCCATCGAGACGCTGTTGGGTGACAGGCCTGCCAGAAGAGCGGCCTGTTCGTTCTCCGAGGCCGCGCGGGTGGCCAGGCCGAAGCGGCTCCACCGGTACAGGGCCCCGAGGACCAGGGCGATCACGACGACCAGTCCGGCCAGGACGAAGCGGTCGGAGGGTGTGGTGATGCCCAGCATGGTGACGGTGCCGGTCGGAAGGATGCTCGGTGCCTGCTGCGGCTGCACCCCGAAGACCAGGAGCACGGTGGCCTGCAGGGTGAGCAGGATGCCGAGGGAGGCCGCGAGCTTGGCCAGGGGCGAGACGGTGCGCAGCGGCTTGAAGACCGCCACCTCTGTCAGGACTCCGACGGCCGACGCGACTGCGAGCGCCCCGGCGAGAGCGGGTCCCACGGGCAGGGTGAACCCGAAGAAACCGGTGGTCAGGGCCCAGAAGGCATAGGCCGAGGCCATGGCGACCGCGCCGGTGGACAGGTTGATGATGCCCGAGCCCCGGTAGGTGACCACCACGCCGAGCGCGATGCCGGCGATCAGTGCCCCCTGGCCGAGGCCGAGGACGGCGAAGAGCAGGATCTGTTCCAATTCATGACTCCTGTCATGAGTCCGCAGGTCCGCGAGTCCGCGCTGCTGAGGCTGCGTCCTGCGAGGGCCGCAACCTCAGCGGCGGTGGGGCGGGCGGGGCTCACTGGGGCGGGCGGATCCAGTCGGTCAGGGGCTTGAACCGGCCCTTGCCTTCGTACTGGTAGAACCTCGCCTGGTCGTTGCAGACGGCGGGGGCGTCCGGGTACTTGCCGCACTTGACCTCTGCGGCGCCCATGATGACCGGCCCGGGGAACTTCTTGAGCTGCTCGCTCACGGACGCGGGGGTGATCTTGTCCGGGCCGATGGCGTTGAGCACCTTCGCGTACGTCAGGATCGTGCTCCAGCCCAGCGGCGCGAAGACCTTGGACTGGTCGTCCTTGCCCAGCCCGGCCTGGGCCGAGGCCTTCAGGAACGCCTTGGAGTCGGCGGCCGAGGAGTCCATCGGCAGCGTCTGGGCGACGCCGTACGTCCAGGTGGGCAGGTCCCCTCCGAGCCCCTGGGCGACATCGGGGGACATGCACAGCGGCGTGGAGACCACCGGCTTGGTGACATTGAGCTGCTTCAGTGCCTTGGCGATTCCGACGCATCCGCCACCGATGGAGATGGGGACCACGACATCCGCGGTGTTCGCCCCGGCCGCGGTGACCGGGCCGATCAGATCGGTCGACTGCGCGTCGAATCCGACGGACTTCACCTTCAGACCGGCGGCTTTCAGGCCCTTCACCGCTGCCCCTGAGGCGATCTTGTCGCCGGGCGTGCTCGTGTGGATCACCGCCGCGGTCTTCGCCTTCAGCACGTCACGGGCGTACGTGCCCCAGGTGCCGAAGATGTGGGGCAGGTCGCCGAACGTGCTGAAGGTGTTCTTCGCGGTGGGCATGGTCGGGCCCGTCGCCACTGCGACCAGCACGGGCTTCTTGCCCGCGATCACGGAGTTGAAGGAGGCGTCACCGAGGTAGAGATTGCCGACGCCGATGGCGGAGACCTCCTTGGCGCCCAGCAGTTGCTGGCCGCACTTCTGTCCCTCCTCCTCGGCGGACACCACCGTGCAGACGTTCAGCTTCAGCGGGTGCCCGCCGATGCCGCCCAGCCTGTCGTTGACGTACTTCACCGCGGCACGGGCACCGAGGGTGGCTTCGGGGTTGCCGCCGGGGCCGCCTTCGACGTTCACCCAGCCCAGGGTGACCGGGTCGAGGCCGGCGTCGGCCTTGCCCGCCTTTCCGCCGACGTAGCCGAGGTAGTCGGTCACGACGTCACTCGCCGGGCGGGAGTCCGACGTCGCGGAGGAGCCACCCCCGGAGGCGCCGGACGACGAGGGTGCGTCGGTGCCCGATCCGCCGCAAGCGGCGACGCCCAGCAGGGGCGCCATGGCGGCGGAGACGAGGCCGAGTCTGAGGGGGCGTGAGATTGCGGGCATGCGGGATCCTCCAGGATCGGAAAACGGCAGGGCGGTGCCCGGCACGGCATGCGGGGAGAGCGCGGAAGGCGGAGGAGGGGCAGGAGTGCGCACCGGGGTGACCGGTGCCTCGGTCCAGCCCGAGGAACTTCGAAAGACCAGGTGATCGGCGCTTTCGAGTTTCGTAACTTTCTTACGGATCGGGAATCTAGGTGTACGCTGGCGCCCTGTCAACGCCCCGGTTCACACCGAATTAACGATCATGCAATGGGAGGGAAGGACATGACGGAGCACGCCGTGAGACGCAGGCTCCCTCGGCGCTCACCCGAAGAGACCCGGGCCCTCATGCTGGAAGCGGCAACCCAGCTCGTCTGTGCCGGCACCTCCGACACGAGCGAGGCTGCCGTCTCCGCAGCCCTTGCTCATATCCGCGTCAAGCGGGTCACCGAGGAAGCCACCCGCATCATGCGGGAGAGACTGGGCGACGACACCGCACCGGCGATCACGACCGGATCCATCTACCAGATCTGGCCCGCCCAGGCCGACTTCCAGGCAGATCTCCTCTTCCATCTCACCAGCCGACAGGCCGAACTGGTCCCCGGGCTGCCGGAGAGCATCCGCCGTTTCAAGGAGGCGGTCGACACCGGCAAGACCTGGCAGGAGGCCCTCAACGACGTCCTGACGGACAACCACGAGAACCACCGTGTGGACCCGATCTATCGCGTGTTGCTCGGCTTCTATGCCAGCGCCGCCAACCCACGCGTCCGCGACGCCCTGGGGCACTACGGCGAGTCGTTCACCGAGGTCGCCTGCGAGGCGTACCAGGCGCTGCTGGACGCCTACGGGCTGCGCATGCGTGCGCCCTACAGGATCGAACACCTCGCCACCACCATCGCCGCCCTGCTCGACGGCTTCCACATGCGCTGGATCGCCGGACATCCCCACCTGGGGGACCCGGAAGGACGGGACCGCTGGTCCCTCGCCACCCGGGCCGCGGTGATGGTGTTCGACCAGTTCACCGAACCGGCGTAGGTGGGTGCGTACATCCATGCGTCGATGAGCGCGGAGCGTCTGCGCAGGGGATCGGCAGACTGCTGCGGACGGGTTCGAAACCCGCCTTCGAGCCGGCGTGGTCGAGGTTGCCGTGCCGGTCGCCGCGGGCGGCCCGCACGAGGGCGAAGTCGGTGGTGATGGCCTCGTCCAGGACGTATGTCCGGCCGTGGAACTCCCGCGTCTCCTTGGGCGGGGAGGCCGAGGCGATGCTGCCGTCGGGGCCGTAGCGCCAGGGCAGTCCGCCATCGGCGACCTGGGTGCCGACCCCGGCCGGGGTGTGGAAGGCGGGGATGCCGGTGCCGCCGGCGCGCAGCCGTTCGGCGAGGGTGCCCTGCGAGGTCAGCGCCACGCCGTGGCGGTCTCTGATGAACGGCGAGGCGCCGAGATCCTGCTCGAGCGCGCGGATCTGCCGGCTGAGCACCGGCTGCGCGATATGCAGCTCATCGGCGGCCGGGGCCGGCGGGCGGGTAGGGGGCTGCCCGAAGGGGGTGAGGTCCGAAGGGGGACGCGGAACGGCCCGTACTGGAAACAGCCCGGAGAGGGCCGACGGGCGTTGCGGGAGGGGCCTGTTCGTCGTCGCTCTGGTGGGTGCCGGTCATGCGGGTCACGACTTCTTGGCGTCGATCTCGGAGAGGAGGCCCTCGATGAGGGCCTTGATCTCGTCGCGGATGGGGCGGACGGCTTCGACGCCCTGGCCGGCGGGGTCTTCGAGCTGCCAGTCGAGGTAGGTCTTGCCGGGGAAGTACGGGCAGGCGTCGCCGCATCCCATGGTGATGATGTAGTCGGATGCCTGGGCGGCCTCGGGGGTGAGGACCTTCGGGGTCTGGTCGGAGATGTCGATGCCGAGTTCGGCCATCGCCGCCACGGCGGATGGGTTGATCTTGTCGCCGGGCAGGGAGCCGGCGGAGCGGACCTCGACGCGGTCGCCGGCGAGGTGGCGCAGGAACCCGGCGGCCATCTGGGAGCGGCCGGCATTGTGGATGCAGACGAACAGCACGGATGCGAGCGGACTGGCAGACATCGTTCTTCCTTCGGGGCGGGCGGGCTGCGGCACGCCATCGGCCTGCGGCATGATTCAGTCCAAGCTGGTATCAGTCCTGGGTGATGTGACAGTATCAGTCCATGATGACGTCAGTCGACACTGATCTGATCCGGGTTCTGGCCGACCCGCTCAGGCTCCGGATCGTGACCCTCCTCGCGCGCGAGACGCTGTGCACCACCCACCTCGTGGAGGAGACGAGGGCGAAGCAGACGAACCTGTCCAACCATCTGAAGGTGCTGCGCGAGGCCGGGGTCGTCGAGACGGAGCCGTGCGGGAGGTACATCTACTACCGCCTGCGCCCGGAAGTCATCGAAACGCTCGCCGGTCAATTCGCCGGTCTCGCCCGAACCGCGCGCGCCACCGCCGACGCGAACCTCAAGCGGCCCTGTCCCTAGCCTTCCGCGCGTTGCCTCACCTGCCCGAGGAGAACCCCGTCTTGACCGCCACCGAAACCGCAGCGAGTGACGCCGTAGCCGCCGACCCGTCGCCGCAGCCCGCACCCGGCGCGACCCCGCCCCGTAGGCCCTTGGCCGCCCGCGCGGCCGCGGAGCTGGTCGGGACCGCCGCCTTGGTGGCGATCGTGGTCGGCTCCGGCATCCAGGCCACCGAGCTGACCGACGATGTCGCCCTGCAACTGCTGGCCAACTCCACCGCCACCGTCTTCGGCCTCGGCGTCCTGATCGCCCTCCTCGGCCCGGTCTCCGGCGCCCACTTCAACCCGGCCGTCAGCCTCGCCGAGTGGTGGACCGCCCGCCGCGGCGACGCCGGGGTCACCCCGCGCGAGCTGGCCGTGTACGTGCCCGCCCAGATCGCCGGTGCGATCGCGGGCGCGATCCTGGCCGATGCGATGTTCGGCAAGCCGCTGGTGAAGTGGTCCACCCACGACCGCTCCGCGGGCAACCTGCTCCTCGGCGAGGTGGTGGCGACGGCGGGCCTGATCCTGCTGATCTTCGGGCTGGCGCGTACGGACCGGCTACGGTTCGCGCCCGTCGCGGTCGCCTCCTACATCGGCGCCGCGTACTGGTTCACGTCCTCCACCTCCTTCGCCAATCCGGCGGTCACCATCGGCCGCGCGTTCACCGACACCTTCGCCGGCATCGCCCCCTCCTCGGTGGCCGCGTTCATCGGCACGCAGCTGATCGGTGTCGTGGTGGGCCTGGCACTGGTCGCCCTGATCTTCATGGAGGCCAAGCGCGACAAGGGCGCCGAGGGGGCGTCCGCGGGATGACGCGGCGCGCGGACGTGGTGGTGATCGGCGGCGGGCAGGCCGGGCTCGCTGCCGGCTACCACCTGCGCCGACTGGGCATCGATTTCGTCGTCCTCGACGCGCGGCCGGCACCCGGCGGTGCCTGGCAGCACACCTGGGACTCGCTTCGGCTGTTCTCACCAGCGGCGTACTCCTCCCTGCCCGGCCGGCTCATGCCCGCCCAGGAGGGCCAGACCTGTCCGGACGCCGCGCACGTGGTCGCCTACCTTGTCGACTACGAGAAGCGGTACGGACTGCCCGTCCAGCACGGGGTCCGGGTGGACGCGGTCCACGACGAGGGGACTCTGCTGCGGGTCGGGACGGACAGCGGTACCTGGCGGGCGCGCACCGTCGTCAGTGCGACCGGCACCTGGACGCGGCCCTTCGTTCCCGCGGTCGAGGGGCGCCGCGAGTTCGCCGGCCGCCAGCTCCACACCGTCCAGTACAAGGACCCGGCCGCGTTTGCCGGGCAGCGGGTGGTCGTGGTGGGCGGAGGCAACTCCGGCGCCCAGATCGCCGCCGACCTCACCGGCCATGCGCAGGTGACGTGGGCGACGCGGCGGCCGCCGCGCTACCTCGCCGACGACATCGACGGTCGGGTCCTCTTCGACACCGCGACCGCCCGCCGCCGCGCCCTGGACGAAGGCCGTACCGACACGGGAGGCGTGGCCTTCCTCGGCGACATCGTCGCCGTCCCCCCGGTGCGCGCCGCCCGCGACGCCGGCCTCCTGGCCGCACGCCCGATGTTCACCCGGCTCACCGCGACCGGCGCCCAGTGGGCAGACGGCAGCCAGCAGGACGTCGACGCGGTCATCTGGTGCACCGGCTTCCGCCCTGCCCTTGCCCACCTCGCCGGACTGCGTCTGCGCGCGGCCCGCGGCCACATCGCCACCGACGGCACCCGCGCCACCGACGATCCGCGCCTGCACTTCCTCGGCTACGGCGACTGGACCGGACCCGCCTCCGCCACCCTGATCGGCGTCGGCCGGACGGCCCGCGAAGCCGCCCGCGAGATCCGAGACCTGCTCGCCTGACAGCCCGGCGACCGCCCCTACGGTGGAGTACCGATGGCCGGGCGGCAGGAAGGCGCCGCGGATGCCTCAACCACACCGCGCCGCACCGGACCGGAGTGAGGCCCACCAGGAACGAACCGGTACGGCAGTTCTGCCTTGTCGAACGCCGTTCACCAGGAGGCCCGCGTCTCGACGGTGGCGTTGCCCTCGTCGATCCCGACCTGATGGATCGCCAGGACCTGCTCGGCGTGCCCGGGTCGCGTCGCGGCTGTCCGCACCCCGCTCACGCGGTCGCCCTGGCGGCGCCGGACAGGAGAGCGCCCATGGCGGCGAGGACGGCCGGCTCGACCCGGTAGTACACCCACGTTCCGCGCCGCTCGGAGGACAACAGCCCGGCCTCCTTCAGTTTCTTGAGGTGATGGGAGACGGTGGGCTGGGAGACGCCGACGTCGGAGATGTCGCACACGCAGGCTTCACCACCCTCGTGGGAGGCGACGGCGGAGAACAGACGCAGCCGGACGGGGTCGCCGAGGGCCTTGAACATCTTCGCCGCGACCTCGGCCTCGCCTGCGGACATGGGGCGCTCGTTCAACGGAGGGCAGCACGGGGCGACGGCCTCGGGCTCCAGGAGCGGCAGAACCTTCGCATTCGACATACGTCTATGTTGACACATGTCGAATCAGGCCGGTAGGGCGGGAAAACCACCGGCGGGCCGGATGCCCGGCCAGGCGGTGCGCTGTCCGGCCTGCGTCCCGGCCGGCGCCGCGCAGGGTGTTCGAGGACGGGCTGCGCTGCCACTCCGGCCCGGCGTACGCGAGACCCCGGTGGGTGACGGAGGTGCCGTCGCGGTGCAGGGGGCGCCCGGCCGCATCCAGGGTGCCGTCAAGGCCGGCGAGGTAGGGCAGGTGGGTCCCGGTAGCCGGTCGCAAGGATCACCGCGTCCGCCTCCTTCATCGTCCCGTCCGCCCAGGTGACCTTGTCGCCGTCGATGCGCATGGACACCGGGCGACGCTCGGGCGGGTCCGCGGCGGGAGCGGCGCGGTGGCGGCCGTCGTCCCGGGACGGGCTGGGCGGGCGGGGTGCGCGGGACGCGGCCGGGCAGGGCGGTGTCCAGACCCGTACGCGTCAGCCGGAAGTGCAGGTCCTGGCCCGGCGGGCGCTGCCGGGCCGACGTCACCGGCGCCCGGCCGGTGCGGTCCGGCTGGTGCGGGCGAGTTCGGTGGCGACCTGGACCGCCGGGTTTCCCGCCCCCATCACCACGACCCGTTGCCCCGCGAACGCCCCGGGTCCGCGGTGGTCCGCTCCATGCGGGAGGCGGCCCGTGGAGGACTCCAGCCCCAGCGGCGCCGGCCGGCAGGGATTGCTGAAGCTCCCCGACGCCGCGATGACGGCCGGCCCGGGCTGTCAGGGCGGCCCTGCCTTCCACCTCGTTCCGGAACCGGCCGTGTGCCTCGGCCGCGACGCGGGCCACGCGGCAGGCGGTGCGGATCTCCGCATCCGGGCGGGCGGCGTAGTGGTCCAGGTGGGCGACGGCCTCGTCGCGACCCGGCCGTCCGGTCCGACGCCTCCAGTGCCGCCGGCTTCAGTCCCGCCCGGAGCAGGGTGTGTGCGGCCGCAGGGTCGGCCTGGTCGCCACCGATGGCCGCCATGTCGGCGTGCTCCATGAACAGCCCTGAACAGCCCTGAACAGTCCCTTGAATTCGACAAATGTCTATGTTGACGTTTGTCGAATCAGATGCCATGCTGACATGCGAGACATCGACAGTCATCGAAACACCGAGGGAGTCGTCATGGCCGAGCAGGTCACCCCCGCCACCGCCGAGACCGCGGCCTCCTGTTGCGGCACCGCCCCCGCACGGCCCGTCGCCGAGACGGTCCCCACCCGGTCCTCGCCGTGCTGCGGCACCGACAAGGACACGGAGGCGGCCGGATCCTGCTGCGCGCCGGAGGCGAAGCGCGAAGCCGTCGCCACCGGCGCCGGCTGCTGCTGATCACCCGAGCCCACCCCGCCCATCCGCCTGCTGCACGAAGATCCCGGAGACACGTCATGAGCGAGACCACCACCGAGCTGCCCGTCGTCGTGATCGGGGCCGGCCCCGCCGGCCTGGCCGCCGCCGCCCACCTCCACGAGCGCGGCCTGGACTTCCTCGTCCTCGAAGCCGGCCCCCACCCCGGAACGGCCACGCGTGAGTGGTCGCACGTGCGTCTGTTCTCCACCTGGGGTGAAGTCGTCGACCCGGCCGCCGAGAAGCTCCTCGCACAGGCCGGCTGGACCCGGCCCGACCCTGCCACCTACCCCACCGGCGGGGACTGGGCCGCCCTCTACCTCCAGCCCCTCGCCGACACTCTCGGCGACCGCGTCCGCTACCAGGCCCGCGTCACCGGCGTCTCCCGTGCGGGCCGGGACCGGATCGTCGACGCCGACCGCGATACCCAGCCCTTCACCGTCCACTTGGAGACCACCGGCGGCCGCGAGGAGCGCCTGTTCGCCCGCGCGGTCATCGACGCCTCCGGCACCTGGTCCACCCCCGGCCCCGCCGGCGCCGGGGGCCTCGCAGCCCTGGGGGAGAAGGCTGCCGCGGACCGGGTCACCTACCGCGTCCCCGACCTGAGGGACCCGGCCGTCCGTGCCCGGTACGCGGGCAAGCGCACGGCCGTGATCGGCTCCGGCGCCTCCGCCTTCACCGCCCTCGCCTATCTCGCCGATCTGGCCAGGACAGACGACGGCACCGGCACGCACGCCACCTGGATCCTGCGCCGAGGGATCTCCGGCTCCACCTTCGGCGGCGGCGACGCCGACCAGTTGCCCGCCCGCGGCGCACTGGGACTCGCGGCCAAGGCCGCGGTGGATGGCGGCTACGCCGACGCGGTCACCGGCTTCCGCACCGACGCCTTCGAGCGGGACGGTGACGGCCGCCTGGTCCTGGTCGGCGAGGACGGCCGCCGCCTGGACGCGGTGGACGAGGTCATCGTGCTGACCGGCTTCCGCCCCGACCTGACCTTCCTCGGCGAACTCCGCCTCGGCCTGGACGAGCGCCTGCAGGCCCCGCTCGACCTCGCGCCGCTGATCGACCCCAACCAGCACTCCTGCGGCACCGTCTACCCCCACGGCCAGGCCGAGCTCTCCCACCCGGAGAAGGACGTCTACCTCGTCGGCATGAAGTCCTACGGCCGCGCCCCGACCTTCCTGGCCATGACCGGCTATGAGCAGGTCCGCTCGATCGCCGCCCACCTCGCCGGTGACCGTGAGGCCGCCGAGCGCGTCGAACTCACCCTCCCCGAAACCGGCGTCTGCGGCGGCGCCGGCCTCTTCGACCAGCCGGAGACCGCCGAGCAGAGCGGCGGCGGATGCTGCGCGGCACCGGCCACCCTCACCGTCGGCGCTCCCGCTGCCGCAGTCTCCTCCGGCGGCTGCTGACGGTACCGAACCCCAAGGCCGGCGTGGCCGCGACCGGGACGGGGGTCCGGCCGCGGCCACGCGCCGTGCTGCCCACCCTCTGCGCCACGCGGATCACCAGCTGGGGCGTCCTCTCCTACGCCTTCCCCGTCCTCAACCTCGCCATCACCGATAGCGGTATCACGGCTGCGCGACGCCCCGTCCGGCATCAGTCCTCAACACTCTGACCAGCAGGCTGCGTCAGTTCGAGACCCACGCCATCGTCATCCGCACCGCCTACGCGGAGATCCCCACGCGTCGAATACGGACGCACCCCCTCACTGAGGGGGTGCGCGACGTCCTCGACGCCATGGGCGCGCGGGCTCAGGCGGTCCCCGACCCCGAGCCCGAGCCCGACGCCGCCACCTGACGCCGGCGCCGGTGCGCCGCACTCACGCTGGTCCGGCCAGCCTCTGTCGCAGGGCGTCGTTGTCATCGTGATGGACGACCTCGTCGAAGCGCAGCCGCAGCCCGTGCTTGGCCAGTAGGCCGGCCACGATCACGTCGAGCTGTTCGCGGTGTTCCTTGGTGCCAGCCTGTACGTATGCCTCGCGCACCGTTTGCTGGATGGGCGGCTGCCCCGGGGCCCTGCCCGCCCTGTCTCCGGCAGGTGGGCTCCGCGAGCCGGGTCGGCGGAGCGCGGCGATCGCAGTCCGGGGCGAGTGCGCCCTGGAGGGTTGTGTTCGTCCCGATACGGGACTGTCAAGGAGTGAGTGTCATGACCGTTCCCGCCTTCAGGACGTCACCGCGACCGTCGGGCGCGCCGGCGAACCGGGGCCGCGGTGTTCAAGGAGCCGGTCTCCGACTCTGCGGGCTTCAGCTTCGCCCGGCTGCGGGACACGGCCGGCAACGCATCGACAAAGTCATCGCCTCCGCCGGTATCGCCGACTGAATCGTGGACTGATGGGCCGGGCCGTGTTCAGCGGGCCCGGGTCATCAGCCCATGGGCACCGCCGAGCCGGCGCGGCTCACGAAGCCGGTCGGCCCGGCTGCCTCGGCGCCCGCACGGCCGGCACCGGCGTCTGCGCGGCGGCCTTCCGCTCCGCGTCCAGGGCACGTCCGGCCGCCCGCAGCGTACTGAGGACCGCGGTCACCTCGCGTACGGACTGCTCGGGAATCACCGACCCGATACGCAGTTCCAGCTCCTCCTCGAAGACCTTCAGCGCACCGCCGACCAGCTTCCGCCCTTCGGGAGTCAGTTCGACGATCGAGGAACGGCGGTCGTTCGGATTGGCCCGCCGCCCGCACAGGCCCGCCGCCTCAAGGCGATCGACCACCTTGCTCGTGCCGCCCACCGTGATCGAGAACTTCTCGGCAATGTCCTGGACCCGCCGCCCGGGCTGCTGGTGCAGCAGGTGCAGCACCTCGAACGAGGTCAGCGGCAGATCGTACTCCGCCCTCAATCGCCCCTCGATGCCATCCCACAGCTCGATCTCCAGCGAGACCAGTTCCCGGTACAGCAGCTTCAGGTCGGCGTCGGCCATCAGTCGCCTTCCGAAGAATTATCTTCCATGGACTGCTGATCGTAGGCTACCGCCGTCCCCGTCCAGTGGGCTGGAGTGAGTACCTCGTGCGGCCCGACCTGGTTGCGGGTTCGGTACCGACGGGCAGTCGTCCAGGGGCAGCACCCGTCGTCCCGTCCGCCTCCTCTGCTTGTGCGACGACCCCGCATTCCCCGACGAACTCGCGGTCAAGGCGGGGGACGCGGAGCGGTCCCTCTTCAGCGGAGTCGACCCCGTCCTGACCGCCGAGGCGGTCGGGCGTCTCAACTGGCAGGGCATGCGCGCCTTCACTCGCCGAGGCGGTTGCCCGGGCTGCCACCGGCGGCTGACTTCGGGGG